>DATBPO010000085.1:0-5564 GCA_036561265.1 Solirubrobacteraceae bacterium
ATGAGGAGGAGCTCGAACTCGACGAGCTCGACGAGGGGCTGGAGGAGGAGGACGACGACATCTGAGGCTACCGCGGGGCATGAGCCCTACGCTTGAGCCGTGCCCCTCACGGCATCTACCTCCATAGCCGACAGCTTCAACACCTTCGTCGAAGCGGCCGGCCAGTTCTTCTCCGACCTCGCCGCCGTGCACTGGCCGGCCCTGGCGCTGGGGCTGGCGTTCCTGGGCCTCAATTTGACGCTGCGCTCGCGTGCCTACTTTCACAGCCTGCGCGCCGCCTACCCCGCGGTGCCCTTCCAGTGGCGGCGCATCTGGGGCGCCTACTTCGCCGCCGTGGGCTTCAACGCCGTTGTGCCCGCGCGCGGCGGGGACATCATCAAGCTCTTCCTCACGCGCAGCTCAATCCCCGGCTCCACCTATCCCACCGTGGCCGCCGCGTTCTTCGTGGAGTCCGTGTTTGACATCTGCATGGGCGCTTGCGTGCTCATCTTCGCCTTCACCCAGGGGGTCTTTCCCAAGCCCCCCGACTTCTCCAAGCTCAGCTCCTTCGATATCTCCTACCTCGCCTCGCACTTCCGCCTCACGCTCTTCTTGATCACGCTGTTCGGCGTGCTTGGGCTGGCCGCCTTTGCGCTGCTCTCCGTGCGCGTGCGGGCCTTTTGGGCGCGCGTGCGCCAGGGGGTCACCATCCTCAGCGATCGCCCGCGCTACCTGCGCGAGGTCGCCGCCTGGCAGGCCGGCGCCTGGGTTTGCCGCTTCGCCGCCTTCTGGCTGCTGCTCGACGCCTTCCGCGTCGGGGGGTCGCTGCAGAACGTGCTTTTGGCATTTGCCGCCGGGCAAGTCGCGGGGGCCGTGCCCTTCACTCCAGGCGGCGCCGGTGTGCAACAGGCGCTGCTCGTCAAGGTCTTCGCTCGCAGCGCCTCCACCTCCGTCGTCGCCGCCTACTCCGTCGGCCAGCAGATCGCCATCGCCGCCTTCACCGCGCTCGTCGGCCTCGGCGCGGTGGTCTTCATCTTCCGCTTCCGCTCCTTCCGCGAGGTCATCGCCGCGGGGCGCTATTCGCGCGAAGCCGAGCAGGCCGCCGAGCGCGCGGGGGTGCTGCTGGTGGACGACGCCGCGCCCGATGCCCCGCGTGTGCCGCGCGCGCGTGTGTAGGGGGCGTTGCCGCGGGCGCTACTGAAGCCCCGCGCGCGCCTCGCGCACGAGCGTGACGGCCTCCGGGAAGACCACCGCCATCACGGCGCGCACCTGCAGCGCCTGCGCCTCGGCGTCGCCCTGCAGGTTGATGCGGTTGATCGCGGCCACCGTCATGTCGACCGCCAGTTTGATGGCGTTATCGGCCCACGCCAGCGCCTGCTGACCCTGCATCTGCGCCGCGAACTCCGCCAGGCGACGCTGCAGGTCCTCCGGGTCCCCGAAGAGATCACCAAAGCCGCTGCTCTCCATGGGCCTCATCGTAGCGACGAGAACTCATAGACTGCCCGCCCATGGCCGACACGCCCGTCAAGGAAAGCCCGGAGCCGAGCTCGCAGCCGAGCAAGGCCGAGATCAAGGCGCGGGTGGCCTTCGAGGGCGAACGCCGCGCGCGCCTGGGCGTGCCCACCGCTGCCGGGGGCGTGCTCTATCTGCTCAGCGGCATCATCCTGACAGCCACGCTCAAGGGCATTCCCACCGTGGGCGTCCTGCAGGGCGTGGCCCCGGCGCTGCGCGGCGAAGGCACTCCGGCGGAAAGTCCCCGTGCAGCCGAGGTGCGCTTCCAGAGCCACCACTCCTTCGGTCTCCTCGCCGGCAGTGTGCTGGTGGCGATCGCCTACGCCGCGATCGTGCTTGTGCTGCTGTTCGTGCTCGATTCCGTGCGCTTTCGCCGTCCCCAGACAGGCCCCGCGGCGCGCTGGCTCGTGCTCATCGGCGGCAGCGCCGTGGCGCTCCTCAGCGTCGTTACCCAGATTCTGCTCGCCATCAAGACGCACAACTTCGCCACCGGACATGACTTCTCCGCCCACGCCGTGGAAGCCGTGACCCACAACAGCATCTACACCGCGCTCGCCTACCTCACGCCCCTGGCCGGCATCGCGCTCGCCGCGGGCATGATTATGACCGTGCTGGGCGGCTCGCGCACGGGGCTCCTGCCGCGCTGGCTGGCGATGGTGGGTGGGGTAGCCGCCGTCCTGCTGCTGCTGCCCACTGCGCTGCTCGACGTCGTCCCCGCCTTCTGGATGGTCGCCCTCGGCATCCTCATGATGGAGCGCTGGCCCAACGGCGATCCCCCGGCCTGGGCCAGTGGCGAAGCGATCCCTTGGCCCACGCAGGCTGAGGTGCGCGAAGGCAAGGAAGGCGGGGCCGCAAAGGGCACGTCGGCCAAGGCCGATGTGACACCTGAACCCGCGCTGCCGGTCAAGAGCTCAAGTCGCAAGCGCCGTAAGCGCAGCGCCAGTCGCTGATTGATTCATCCGCAGACGGGTAATAGATATTAGAGAGGGGCGAAACGGCTCCTTACGCGCTTCGCCCTTCTGACCCATCCGATAGGCACTTGATGCCGCCCCGGGATGGGGCGGCTTTTGAATTGGAGGAGGGCTCCATGGAGGCTGCATCTATCCATCCCCACCCCGCGCACGAGCAGGCAGCGCGGGGAAACGCATACGCGCCTGCGCCCGATGAGTCGGCCCGCGCGGGGCTTTGGAAGCCCGCCGATCCGGCTCCGCTCGGGCTGGCTGCTTTTGCCATGACGACATTCGTGCTCTCGATGTTCAATGCCAACCTGGTCGACGAAAAGGGCACCCCCGTGGTGCTTGGGCTCGCGCTCGCCTACGGCGGCATCGTGCAGCTGTTGGCCGGCATGTGGGAGTTCCGCACCGGCAACACGTTTGGCGCCGTGGCCTTCTGCTCATACGGAGCCTTCTGGATCTCCTTCTGGGCGCTCGAGGTTTTCTACGCCAAGGACATCGGCGGCAACGTGGGGCACGCGTTGGGCGTGTACCTGTGGGCGTGGGCGATCTTCACCGCCTACATGACCGTCGCGGCCTTGCGCGTGAGCGGCGCGGTGCTGCTGGTCTTCGCGCTTCTTACCGCCACCTTCATCCTGCTGGCCATCGGCGCTGTTGGCCCGCACACGACGGTCACCCACTGGGGCGGCTACGTCGGCCTTGCCACCGCGGCGGCCGCATGGTATGCCTCGTTCGCGGCTGTGACAAACTCGACGTTCCGACGGACCGTAATGCCTGTCCTTCCCTTGGGGCGAGAGTGAGAAAGGTGGCAGCAGATGGCAATCCAGCCAAAGCAGGCCAGCGGCGAGGAGCTCGACCGTGAGCTCGCGGCGCTGCTTGAGATAGAGCGCTTCGAGCCGCCGCAGGAGTTCCGTGAGCAGGCGCTCCTGAACGACCCCGCCGTCTACGAGGAGGCCGCGCGCGACCCGCTGGCCTGGTGGGCAAAGCAGGCCGCGGAGCTCGATTGGTTTGAGCCCTGGGACACGGTGCTGAACGAGAGCGAGGCGCCCTTCTATAAGTGGTTTGAGGGTGGCAAGCTCAACGTGTCCTACAACTGCCTCGATCGCCACGTGCTGGCGGGGCGCGGCGAGCGCGTGGCCTACCACTGGCGCGGCGAGGAGGGCCAGGAGCGCGCGATCACCTATGCGCAGCTGCTGGCCGAGGTCAAGCGCTTCGCCAACGCCCTCAAGGAGCTGGGGGTCAAGCCCGGGGACGTCGTTGGGATCTACCTGCCGATGATCCCCGAGGTGGTCGTGGCGATGCTGGCGTGTGCGCGCATCGGCGCACCCCACAACGTCGTCTTCGGCGGCTTCTCCGCGGAGGCTGTGCGCGAGCGCATGGAGTTCTCGCAGGCGAGGGTGTTGATTACGGTTGACGGCGCGGCGCGCAAGGGCAAGACTGCCGCTGTAAAGGATCGCGTCGATGAGGTCATGGACGACCTCGCAAGCTTGCAGAAGATCGTGGTGGTGCGCAGCAAGGGCGTGCCCTGCGCGATGCGCGAGGGCCGCGACGTGTACTACGAGGACATCTGCGCCGCCGCCGATCCGGAGTGCGAGGCAGAGCCCCTGGATGCCGAGCACCCGCTGTACATCCTCTACACCTCGGGCTCCACGGCCAAGCCCAAGGGCATCCTGCACACCACCGGCGGCTACCTCACGGGCGTCAGCGCGACACACCGCTATGTGTTTGATCTAAGGGCGGGCGGGCATCCCAATCCTGATGTGTACTGGTGCGCCGCCGATGTGGGCTGGGTCACGGGGCACTCCTACATCGTCTACGGCCCGTTGGCCAACGGCGCCACCTCGGTGATGTGGGAGGGCGCTCCGGACTACCCCCACAAGGGCATCTGGTGGGAGCTCGTGGAGCGCTACGGCGTCACCATCCTCTACTGCGCGCCCACCGCGATCCGCGCGTGCATCAAGTGGGGCGCGGAGCTGCCCAACGCCCACGACCTGAGCTCGCTGCGGCTTTTGGGCAGCGTGGGCGAGCCGATCAACCCGAAGGCGTGGCTGTGGTACCACAAGGTCATCGGTGGCGAATGCTGCCCGATCGTTGACACCTGGTGGCAGACCGAGACGGGCGCGATCATGATCACGCCGCTGCCGGGCATCACCGCGACCAAGCCCGGTTCGGCCACGCAGCCCTTTCCGGGGGTCGAGGCGAAGGTGCTGGCGGAGTCAAGCGGCGAGCCGATCGAGGAGGGGCAGGGGCTGCTCGTGCTCACCCGCCCCTGGCCCTCGATGCTTCGCACCCTCTACAAGGAGCGCGAGCGCTATGTGAACGCCTACTTCGAGCGCTTCGGCAGCGAGACCTACCTCGTGGGCGACGCCGCGCGTCGCGACAAGGACGGCTACTTCTGGGTCATCGGGCGCATCGACGACGTGGTCAACGTGTCCGGACACCGGCTCTCGACGGCCGAGGTGGAGTCGGCGATCGTCGCGCATCCCGATGTCGCCGAGGCCGCCGTCATCGGCCAGCACGACGAGGACTCAGGGCAGGCCATCGTCGCCTTCGTGACTCTTCAGGGGGACCTGGAGGGGGACGAGGCCACGGTGGAGGGAATCCGCGCGACCGTCGCCGAGCGTATCGGCAAGTTTGCGCGCCCCAAGCGCATGATCTGGACCGACGACCTCCCTAAGACACGCTCGGGAAAGATCATGCGCCGCCTGCTCCGCGACATCGCCGAGGGGCGCGCTTTAGGCGACGTCACCACGCTGCGCGACCCCGCCGTCATGGGGGAGCTGCAGGAGCGGGTCAGGGAGATGCAGGCGCAGGAGGACTGAGGAGCGGGTTCGGCAGCGCCAGGAGCAGTTAGCGATCACGGAGTTGCAGCATCTTCGGTCGGCTGAGCAGCCTGCAGTTGACGCAACGTTTTCTGTTGCGCTATGATCTGGTCATGCCTGTGAGCACTGCCGAGAAGGTTGTGGCGCTGAGCGAGGACTTTCGCTCGCAGCGCCGGCTTGCTGAGCTGCTGGGGGTGAGTCCGGCACAGGTGACGCGCTGGCGACGGGGGCAGGGCATCGATGAGGTCAATGCGCGTCAAGTCGATCTACTCGAGCTCGTCATGTCGAGCCTCTTGCG
>DATBPO010000086.1:0-6585 GCA_036561265.1 Solirubrobacteraceae bacterium
GCGTAGCGCTGCGTCGTCTGGATGTCGCGGTGGCCCATCCACTCCTGCAGCGTCCGCATTGGCACGCCGGCCGCGGCCATCGCCGTGCCAAAGGTATGCCGCAGGTCATGGAAGCGGTGGCGCTCATCGAGCCCTGCCGCCCTGAGCGCCTGACGCAAGCGGCGCAGCACTGCCGTCTTCTCCAATGGCGTGTCGCCGTGACGGCGCTCATTGGGCGCCGGGTCGGCAAAGACCAGCTCGCCATCGCCGGGTTCCCCGCACGCCTGGTTGTAGCGCTCAAGGCCACCTGCAACCGCATCGGCCATCGGCACCGTCCGAAACGACCGCTTGGACTTGGGAGCCCCGAATTCGCCCATCACGTAGCTGCTCTGTACGCGGATAGCGCTCGCGTTCCAGTCCACGTCGCGCCAGCGCAGCGCGCACAGCTCTCCCAGCCGCAAGCCCGTCATCGCGGCCGTACGAAAGATTGCGGCGTCCAGCGCGTGGTATGGCCCTGGCTGGGCGTTGGCCACGAGCGTCTCCACCTGCGCGGGCTCCAGGTAGCGGATGCCGTCGTACTGCGGCACCTCATCGAGTTCGATGCCATCGCAGGGGTTGGCGGTCGCCCATCTGCGGCGTGGGTGCATGGCGAACCTGTAGAGCGTTGAGAGGGTCCCCACGTAGTTGCGGATCGACTTCGGGCTGAGGCCCTTGCCCTTCAGAGCGGCCACGAAGTCCACCACGTCCTCATATCTGACCGATCCGATGGCGCGCTCCCCGAAGAACGGCTGTATGTGCGTGTTCAGCGCCGTTTCGACCGCCGCCCGCGTTGAGCGCTTGCGACCCTTCCGATCGAGGTCCTTCAGGTACTCGCGACCGATGTCGGCGAAGGTCACCGTCTCGGAGGGCACGATCATGGGCTTGACCTCGCCGATCAGCCGTCGCAGCCCGGCCTCGGCCGCGCGGCGTGTGAGGCCCTCGCGGGAGCCCTCGGTGCGTTTGGGGCCGATCCTGCGCTTGACCTGCGTGCCGTTGTGGCGCCACTTGCCGTACCAGCTGACGCGCCCGGCGCTGTCGGCGCGCTCGAACAGCGCGCCCGTGCCGTAGCTGCGCCTCGTTCCCTGCTTTGCGGTCATCACGTGCCTCCTTCGCTCGTCATCTTCGCAGTCTCTTCCAGCCTCGGCGTGGCGCACTGGGATGGCTCGGCGTCCTTGGGTCTGTCTACGCCGCCAGCTTGCGCGGGCCGGTTGTGCGGTGGTCGATCCAGGCGAGCAGCTCGTCTCGGTTGAAGCGTGTGTAGTGGCCGAGCTTTACGTGCGGGACGCGCCCCGCCCGGGCCTGGGCGAGCATCCACGATGCGGGCACGTTCAGCAGCGCCCCGGCCTGCTCGGCGTCGAGCAGCGGGGGCGTGATCCGCTCGCCGATCAGCGCGGCGACCTCAGCGGCCAGGGCGTGGGGATCGATCGCCTTCGCGTCGTCCACTGCCCTGAGCGCCCGCATGATGCCAAGTTAGCAAAACAAGCAGTCATTGCCGATAACGCCTTCCTGGCTGCTGAATTGTGCCGGGGGACGCTCGCGGAGGCTGTTGCACAGGCAGGGTCTGTAGGCTTGAGCAAATGGGCAAAACGAGCAGCGCCAGTGACGATGAGGCCGTGCTTGACGAGTTCAAGGAGAGCGTCGAGGGCTGGCGCAGGGCGCTCGATGTGCATCGCCTGGCGCCGCCCGACGCGGGTTTCGGTGCCCGCCTCGCCGGAATGGCCCTGGCTGCCGGAGAGCAGGCGCGCGTGTGCCGCGCGGCGGATGCCGCGGGCTATGAATGGGTGCCCCACCGCGCCGCTGAGAGCAACCCGCCCTACGAGCTGCGCCCCGGCACCGGACGGCGCGGCCCTGAGGGCCTCTGGCAGGACTTCGACAGGGCCGCCGCGCGGCTGAGCGCCGTCGTGACCGGCCGCGACATGCTGGAGGTCGCACAGGCTTACGAGGATCTCGCCGATGCTGCCGCGGACCTCGCCGATGCCCTGGCGCGCGAAGACGAAGCAGCGCGCCCCAAGGCAGGGCGAGCGCGGGCAAGTCGCTCGGCCTAGCCTGCGCTTGCGCGTTTGTGTTTGGGCGGCTGGGGGCGCTTGGACGGCAGCACGACCGCTGCGGGGCTGGTGCCTTCCCAGATCGACGGTGCGCGCTCGGCTTCGCTGGGGCGGCGGGGCAGCGTCAGGGCCTGGGGTTCCCACACGTCTCTGCGCGTCGCCAGCGAGGCGCTGTCGGCCTGCGCGCGCGTGAGCAGCTCATCGACATCCGCGCGCTTGATGCGAAACGACCGGCCGATCTTCGCCGCCGGCAGCGCGCCGCTGTCGATCCAGTTGCGGATTGTCTGCGCGGTCACCTGCATCTCCTTGGCGACCTGCCCCACCGTGAGTATCTGCTGATCGCTCATAGCCAGAAAAGGCCAGACAGTCCCTTGTCCGGCGTGACGCCATCATAGGACGGGTCAGCAAACGTCCGCGGGTCAGAGCCCGAGGTCCATGGCGCTTTCGCGCTCGACAGCTTGCTCGCGTGCGCGGCGCTCGGCCCGGGTGATCGCGCGCTGCTCGCGTGTCAGCTCGAACAGCGCGCGATCTATGCCGGCTCGTTCGGCTCTGATCTCGCCTGGATCGCCGCCCAGCTCGCGCTCCAGGTGGGCACGCTCGGCGAGCGCCTCGCTTATTCGGTGCTCGCCGTCCACAAGGGTGTTGTGCAGCTCGGCGCGCTCGGCGGCATAGGAGTCGTGCTGACGGCCCCAGCGGCGCGTCGGCTCGGGCAGGGCAGCGAGGCGCCCGGCATACCGCTCGCGTTCGGTGGCGAGGATGCTCACACGGGTGTCAAGGTCGTCGATGCGCTGCAGCTCGCGGGTGGGCAGCGCGGCTTGCTGCGCCTGTAGCTGCTCGATGCGTTCGCGCAGCTCCCGCACGCGCGCCTGGCTCGGCTGTGGTTGGGTCGCGTGGGGCTCGGCGCGGGCGGCAGCGTGCTCCTGCGCGGGTTCGCCGGCCAGCGCACGGGCGCGGGCCACCGCAGGGTCATCGGTGCGGCCGGCGGCCGTGGCCGGCGCGGGCAGCTGGTCGATCGCGAGGTCTTCGTCGTCGCGCTCGCCCATCCGCCGCTCGGTTTGGGCGAGCAGCTCGGCGCGGGTTGGAGGCTTGGTCTGGTCGTGCGGGCCGTACTCGCTGCGCTCTCCCGCCATGTCCTCGTGGTAGACGAGCAGCCGTGTCTCGCCGCGTGCGCGCGAGAGGGCGGTGTAGCTCCAGCCCGCGCTCAGGTCGTGCGGGCGCGCGACCACGACCGCCCGCTCCACCGTCCCGCCCTGCATCCCGTGGCCCGTCAGCGCATAGGCGTGCTCGACGTGCTCAGACACATACGCCGCTGGCAGCTCGCGCGTCAGGCCACCATCGGTGTCGATCACCACATGGCCAGGGTCGAGGTGGCGGACGGTGCCGCGCATCCCGTTGTCCACATCCACGCGGCGGTCGTTGCGGCGGCAGATCACGCGGTCGCCAACGGCAAGCTTGACGCCTGCGTACTCGTGCTCCTCGCCGAGCGCACCCGCTGTCCTGCGCATCTCGCGTGCCGCGCGGTTGAGCTCCTCGCGCAGCCCGTTGTCCCTGGCGATCATCACCGCCCGCGCGGGACCGACATCGGCGACGGCGTTCATCCACGCGGCAAGCGCCCGCTCGCACGCGCCCTGGGACTCCCCGAAGGTCTCGATCCGCCCCGCGCGCTCAGCCCACTGCAGGTAGGGGGCAGGCTGGCGGTCGTGCAGCGCCACCAGCGCCCGCCGCTCGGCTGGGTCGCGCTGGCGCATCACCTCCGTCAGGCGCACCGCGCCGAGCCGGCGACCCACTGCGCCAAGCCAGCCACCGGCCTGCACCGAGGCCAGCTGCCCCGGATCGCCGATCGCCACCACCTTCGCGCCCGCCCGCTCCGCTGCTTGCAGCAGCTTCGCGCTGGCGCGCGTCGCGGCCATGCCCGCCTCATCGAGGACCACCACGCACCCCTGCGGCAGCCCTTGGTCGAACCTCTCCAGCTCGCTCAGCAGCCCGTCGAGCGTGCACGCGGAGATCCCGGCCTCCTCGGTCAGCTCGCGCACGGCGCGGCCCGTCGGCGCGACACCTATCACCTTCACGCCTGCCGCCTCATACACCTCGCGCAACACCCCGGCGGTGTATGTCTTGCCGGTCCCCGCCAACGCTTCAATCACGCTCACACCGTCACCGCTGCCCGTCACCGCGCGCACGGCTGTTGCCTGCTCAGCCGTCAACTCGCGGTCGGCGCCAGCTATCACCCGCTCGACGAGCTGGTCCCCCACCACGCCATAGTTCCCACGTGCGCGGCCCAACACGGCGGCGATTAGCCGCCTCTCAACACCGGTCAACTCCGCAGTCGTCATCTCCCCGCGCCTCGTCGCGAGCACATCCGCGCGGGCAGTGAAGCGGCCGGCCATGGCGCGCACCTCGCCGGCGAGAGCACCCGCCTGCGCGGCTGCTGCGAACTCCTGCAGCACAGCGCGCATGTCGAAGGTGTTGCTGCGCTCCGTCAACCCGCCGGGCCCGGCGAGGCGATTGCCGACGGCCTGCTCGTCCACCGTGGGGCGGTTGATCGCGGCGTCGCTCGCGCGCTCAAGGCCGGCGTGCAGCAACTGCGTCACCTCGTCGTTGCCGAGGCCCTGCTCGGCCGCACAGGCCCGCACCTCCTCGCGCCACATGTGGGTCTCGACGCCGTACTGCTTGCGCTCGCGCGTGGCAAGTGCCGCGTGCTCGGCCGCGCCCTTGCTGTCCAAGCCGATCCCGCCCGCCGCCGCCGCGCGCTGCATCTCCTGACGGCGCTTACTGAAGAACTCGATCACGCCCCGCGCCACGCCCGCAAGCTCGGCCGCGCCGTTAGTGACCGGCCCCCACTCCAACCCCAGGCGCTCGCTCACCAACGCGCGCAGGTGCGCCTGGTAGAGGAACCCCGCCGTCTTCGCCACCCGATACAGCTCACTGCTGTGCAGCGCCGTGAAGCGCCCATCGGGACCCTCGGCCAGGTTCGCCGCAACGACGTGCGTGTGCAGCTGGGGATCGAGCGCCCGACTCATGCGGTGGCGGTAGGCCGCCGCGATCAACCCGCCCGCGCGCTCGACGCGCTCGCCCGCCTTGCCGCGACGCACGCTCGCCGCCGTGTCCTGCAGATACTCGAGCGCCGCCTTGACCGCCTCTTCATGGCAAGCCACGAGCTGACCCGAGACATGGGCCGGGGCAACCGCGAACAGGACGCTCACCGACTTCGGCGCGCTGAACGTCAGATCGAACGCCGCCACCTTCGGGTCCCCCGGCGTGCTGCGCAGACGGGTCGCCGGGTCGCGCGGATCATGACCGGCGATGAGAGCGTTGAACTGCTCGGCGCTCACCCGGCCAGCGAGCCCGAGGGCCTTCGCGCCGGCGCCCGTCCACTCCCCCGGCGCCTCGCCGCGGCCTGAGTAGTAGTCGTCCTCGCCGTGCGCCACCTGACGCTCGTAGTACTCATGCTGACCCCGCGCGATCTTGCCAATCGAGAGCATCCTTCACGCCAAGTTAGCAAAACAAACAGTAGTTATCGGCATCTGGCACTCCCTTGGGTGCAACTGTGTGCCGCAGCGGAGCGAAGCGACGCGGAGCGGCAGCAAGCCTTCCAGTGAGACAAATAGGCGGTGCGGATGTAACGCGAACACCCCTTTGATGCAGGTAGGCCGATGGCCATGGAACGGGTGCGTGTCGGGGCGGTCGCAATAGGCTGACGGCCCGCGAGAGCTGACGTGCTGTGCATGTGCTCGTTCCGCGCTTTCTCTCTCGCAGCAAGCCTGGTCCTCTTCTTCGTCAGGAGGACGCGAGATCTGGGTCCGGTTAGAGGCGGGCTAGCCTTCGGTGCATGGACCGCCTTGAGCTCACCCGGATGATCCGCTTCGCCCTGCAGGATCTCTCAGCGCGCAACGGACACCATGCGTTCGAGGAGCTTTGTCGGTTCCTCGTCGCCGAGCGTATTGTGAGCAACGTCTACCCAGCGACTGGTCCCGTGGCGTCCGGTGGCGACGCCGGGCGCGATTTTCAGAGCTTCGAGACGCATCTCGCCTCAACGTTGGGTCCCGATGGAGGCTTCGCGGCGCTGGCGAGCGGCGAGCCCGTTGCCTTCGCATGCACAACTCAGACGAGAAGCGTTCCCACGAAGATTCGGAAGGACCTCCGCGCAATTGCCGCTGGGCCACCGGTCGCGAAGGTCTACGTGCTTGTCACGGCTGACGTATCGGCTGCCAAGGCCAACGAACTCAAGCGAGAGGCCGACGAGAAGCACGACATTGGGCTCGAAATTCTCGACGGGCAGGCAATTGCGGAGTTACTCGCGCACCACGATACTTTCTGGATCGCCGCGCGCTGGCTGGCTATGCCATCTGATATGGCACCTTCGCCCCCGATGGTCTCTGAGGAGCCGGAGTGGTATGCGACGTCGCTCGAGCGCTGGAGAGAGGCAGAGCGGACCCCCATGACAATGGGGGAGCTGATGGACGTTCGAGCTGGCCTGCGCCGGGCTACTTCCAACCGTAATGCGCGACCGGACCTCGGCCTT
>DATBPO010000087.1:0-7322 GCA_036561265.1 Solirubrobacteraceae bacterium
CGGCAGCCCGCCTACAACATCTACCCCGCCCCCGCCCCCGTCTGGCGCAGCAGCGCCCCTGTGGTGCTCTCGAGGATGCGCCGCCAGGCGGAGACGTCCTCCTGCTCGGTCTCGAAGTGCTCGACGACGTTGCGTACGCGGGTGGCGGAGATCTCGATGCCGTGACGGGCGCACGTCTCCTTGTAGCGCTCGTACTCGCCGTGCAGGTGGAAGGTGACCGACTGGAAGCCGTGGCGGGCGATCTCGATGCGCGAGGTGAAGTTCATCATCGAGGTCTGGAACATGAGCTCATCGGTGGGGGCCGGCTCGATCAGCAGGATGTCGACACCCGGGTAGCGTTCCTCCCAGTGGGAGGCCATCTCGTGCAGGCGCTGGTAGGCGAGCATCTTGAAGGCCTGATAGCCGATCTGGGGGAAGCCCATGTCTGAAACGCGCCGCGGGCGGGTGCCGCGGAAGGTGCGCACCTGCTCCTTGAAGTCATTGACGAAGGGCACCAGCGGGTTGACCACGACCACGAGCTTGGCGCCGGCTTCCACGGCGACGTCCAGGTTGGTGGTCGAAACGAGGCCGCCGTCGACGAGCTCGCGCCCCTTGACCATCACCGGGGCGTAGACCATCGGCAGGGCGCCCGAGGCTCTCACCGCCGTGGAGATCGGCACGTCTTGGTGCTCTTTGGCACCGAACACGACGCGCTCGCAGGTGTCCAGGTCGGTCGCCGTGAGGTACAGCTCGCACGCAAGCTCGCGGAAGTCGTTGCTGCGGTCGGGGTCGCTGAGCACGCGGCGCAGGTAGTTCTCGATGCCCCCGCCGTTGTAGAGACCCGAGGGCAGCCCCTCGGCGAGGCCCGCGAACAGATCCATCACCGACACCTGCCCAAGCTGGCTGAGGAACTGCCGCCCCAGTTTCGCCGCGTGCAGGGGCATCAGCGCGCCCTTGCGCGCGAGCTCGCCGAGGTTGGGGCGCAAGAGATCGCCGAGGCTGATGTCGCGGAAGGGCAGCGGCCCCTGGTGGGTGACCACGCGCATCATCTCCTCGGGCGTGACGCCGTTGGCGCAGAGGGCGGCGATGAAGGAGCCCGCGGAGGTGCCTACGTAGATGTCGAACTGGTTGACGGTGCGGTTGACCCACAGCAGGTCCAGCGCACGCAGCGCGCCGATCTCATACACCCCCCCGGTGAAGCCGCCGCCGCCCAAGACGAGCGCGGTCTTCTCGCGCTTTCCCCGCCGCCGGCGCGGCGCCACGGGGGCCTCCCGTTCGGCGCCCACCAGCCTTCCGCTCGGCGCCGAGCGTGCGGCGGCCCGCTTGCGCGTGGTCGGTTCCAGCTTGACAACCTTGCCCATCCCAGGAACATTCTAGAGTCGCGTGCCCCGGCGCCCCTTTCAAGCGTTCCGTAGGTTCCCCTGGCAATTCGCTTTGCCATGCGCTTTCTCGCTGTTTGCGCTGCTTTTCTGTGCCTCTGCACAGGCCAGCACCGGCACAATCGCGCTGCAGGCGCTGCTGGGCCGGGAGATGCACATCGCGGGCTCGCGCTCGGGGGCCTACGTGTATGACGTCAGCACCCACACCCCCCTGTTCGCAGCCAACGCCACGCACGCCTCGCCGCCCGCATCGGTGGAGAAGCTCTACACCTCCACCACCGCCCTGCTGCTGCTCGGCCCCGAAGCCCGCCTGAACACCACCGTGCTCGGCGCCGGCACGCTGGACGCCGAAGGGACCTGGCAGGGCAGCCTCTACCTGCGCGGCGGCGGTGATCCCACGTTCGGCTCAAGCGCCCTCATCCGCTCGCTCTACGCCGGCCAGGGTGCCTCGGTGAGCAGCCTCGCAGAGCAGCTCGCCGCGCGCGGCATCAGGCGCGTGGAAGGCTCGATCATCGGCGATGAGTCCTTCCTTGACTCCCTGCGCGGCGGGCCCACCACCGGCTACGCCCAGGACCACGAAGTCGAGGGCACCCTCAGCGGCCTGGCCTTTAACCGCGGCGAAGCCGGCCATCAGCACGGCCCCCACGCGCCCGCCGCCTACGCCGCGCAGCAGCTGCAGAGCGCCCTGCACGCACTGCACATCAGCGTCAGCGAAGGCGTCAGCGCCGGTCCCACGCCAACCACCGGTACCCAGCAGTTGGCCATCGTTCAGTCCCCCACGCTCGCCACACTGCTCGGTCTGATGGACCGCGCCTCGGATAACTTCTTCGCCGAGACCCTGCTGAAGGACCTCGGCGCCCTGTTCGGCGGCGCCGGCTCGACGCCCGCGGGCGCCCGAGTCGTGCGCGACACC
Organism: Solirubrobacteraceae bacterium; assembly: GCA_036561265.1. Classification (GTDB taxonomy): domain Bacteria; phylum Actinomycetota; class Thermoleophilia; order Solirubrobacterales; family Solirubrobacteraceae; genus Palsa-744. The sequence goes on from DATBPO010000087.1 coordinate 2,272, forward strand.
ATGGCCAAGCGTCTGGGTATCCACCCCACCGTCTACGACGGCTCCGGCCTCTCACACTCCGACCGCACCTCGCCGCTCGCCGTGACCTCGCTGCTGGTGGCCCTCTCGGGCACCCAGCTCGGTTCGATACTGCAGGCCGACCTCGCGGTGGCAGGGCGCAGCGGTACCCTCATCCACCGCCTGCGCGGTACCACCGCCGCCGGGCGCTGCCAAGCCAAGACCGGCACCCTCAACGGTGTCTCCAACCTCGCCGGCTGGTGCCAGTCGCTCAGCGGCCACACCCTCGCCTTCTGCTTCCTCATCGACGGCGACGCCGAACTGACGGCGCATCGTCTGCAGGACACCATGGCCATCGCGCTCGCGCGTTTTGCGCCGTAGGCGCTCGCCCGCACCCTCACAACGACACGCGGCAACCACGCCGGAGCACGTCAGTGCGGAGGCTCTCCCACCATCTCTCGCAGCCCCCCCTCGTCGAGCACCGGCACCATCAGGCGCTTGGCCTTAGTCAGCTTGGTGCCGGCGCTCTCGCCCGCGACGAGGTAGTCGGTCTTCTTGGAGACCGCGCTCGTCACGCGCCCGCCGGCGGCCTGGATGAGTTCCGTGGCCTGCTCGCGGGACAAATTGGGCAGCGTGCCCGTGAGCACCACGGCCTTGCCCGCCAGGGGGCCGTCGGTGGGGGCCGGGCCCTCCTCGCGTAGGCGCAGGCCGAGGGCGTCGAGGTCGGCGATCAGCTTGCGCATGCGCTCGTCATCGAGCTGCGTGCGGATCAGCTGGGCCATCTTCTCGCCCACACCGGGGGTCTGCGCGATCTCCTCCGGTGTCGCGCGCAGCAGCGCCCCGATGTCGCGGAAGCGCTGGGCCAGGTTGCGTCCGGTGACCTCCCCCACCTCCTCGATGCCCAGCGCGAAGAGCACGCGCGCGAAGGGGCGGCGCTTGGAGGCGTCGATGGCGTCGAGGAGGTTGTTGACGGAGATCTCGGCGAAGCCCTCGAGCTCGAGCAGGCGCTCGCGCACATCCCCAAGGCGGTAGTAGTCGGCGGCGGTCCTAAGGAGCCCCTCGCGCTGCAGCTGCGCGACCTGCTTCTCACCGAGGCCGTCGATGTCCATCGCCCCGCGCGAGACGAAGTGCTTGAGCAGCTGCCACGCGCGCTCGGGGCAGTCGCGGTTGGGGCACGTCGTGAAGACGCCCTCGCGCGGCTTGACCGTCTTGGTGTTGCAGAAGGGGCAGCGCGCCGGGGGGCGCGTGGGCGGGGGACGGTCGGCGTGCTCGACGACATGCGGCGCCGGCGAGATGACCTGGGGGATCACGTCGCCCGCGCGCAGCACGATCACCTCCTCGCCCGCGCGGATGTCCTTGCGGCGGATGTCCTCCTCGTTGTGCAGCGTGGCGAGCTTGATGGTGACGCCGCCGACGGTGACGGGCGCGAGCATCGCGTAGGGGCGCAGGTCGCCGAACTTGCCCACGTTCCACATCACCTTTTCGAGCTTGGTGACCGCGGTGGTGGGGGCGAACTTCCAGGCCACCGCCCAGCGCGGGTCGCGGCCCACCGAGCCCAGCCGCCGCTGCAGCGCCAGATCGTTGACCTTCAGCACCACCCCATCGATCTCGAAGTCAAGCTCGCCGCGGCGCTGCTCCCATTCGCGGCACTGCGCCACTACCTCATCCTCGCTGTCGAGCACCCGGATGTCGCGGTTGACCTTGAAGCCATGCTCGGTGAGCCACTGCAGTCCTTGGGCGTGCTCCTTGAAGGAGAGGCCCTCGGCTACGCCCACCTGATAACACCACATCGACAGCGGGCGCTCGGCCGCCAGCGCTGGGTCCAGCTGGCGCACCGTGCCCGCCGCCGAGTTGCGCGGGTTCATGAAGGTGCTCAGCCCCGCCTCCGCGCGGCGCTCATTTAGCGACGTGAAGTCTTTGAGCGACATGTACACCTCGCCGCGCACCTCCAGTAGCGGCGGCGCCCCCTCTACATGCAGCGGGATTGCCCCGATCGTACGCAGGTTGTGGGTGATGTCCTCGCCGATCTCCCCATCGCCGCGCGTGGCGCCGCGCCCGAACACCCCGTTGCGGTAGATGAGGCTGATGGCCAACCCATCGATCTTAGGCTCCACCACGTACTGAAAGCGCGGATGCTCAATTCCCTCGCGCGCGAGGTGGTTGCGCATGCGCTCCACCCAAGCGCGCATCTCCTGCTCGCTGCGTACGTTGTCCAGCGACAGCATCGGCTCCAGGTGGGGGACCTTTTCGAGCTTGCTCACCGGCTGGGGCGCGACGCGCTGCGTGGGACTCTCGGGCGTCACGAGCTCCGGGTGCTCCTCCTCCAGCTGGCGCAGCTCTCTGTAGAGCGCGTCGTAGCGCTCATCGCCGACCGTCGGATCATCGAGCACGTAGTAGCGGTAGGCGTGCTGCTCGACCTCGGCGCGCAGCTCAGCGATGCGCTCCGCGGGGGTGCTCGTGGCCTGCTCCGGCTTGGAGCTCATAGAGCCTCGTGATCAACCGCCAACGGCTTGAGCAGCCCCTCCAAGTCAAAGCTCCCCAGCGCATCCAGGCCCGGATGATCGGTCAGGTCGAAGTGGATCGGCGTCACCGCCACGCGGCCCGCAGCCACAGCGGCCAGATCGGTGCCCGGCAGGTCATGAAAGCCCGGATCCGAGCCGTATACCCAGTAGCGCCTGCGCGAGGGCGGTCCCTGCTCTTCGTTTGCCAGCTTCAGCTCGTCGCGGTAGATGCGCTTGCCCAGCCTGCACACCTCCACCCCCTCGATCTCGCCTGCCGGCACGTTGACATTCAGCAGCGTGCCCGAGCGCAGGGGAATCTCGGGCAGACCCGCCACCAGACGCGCCACGAAGCTCGCCGCCACCTCGAACTGAAAGCCCCCGTCGAAGCGGAAGTCCATCGCGCGCGCCCCCGACTGCTGGGAGACCGCGATCGCAGGCAGTCCCAGCACCACGCCCTCAAGCGCCGCCGCAACGGTGCCCGAGTAGGTGATGTCATCGCCCAGGTTCGAGCCGTGATTGATGCCCGCCACCACGATGTCAGCTTTGAAGCCATCGATCGCGCCGAGGCTCGCCAGACGCACGCAGTCCACCGGCGTGCCATCCGTCGCATACCCCACCGTCCCATCCGGAAACGGCACCTCGGCCACCCACAGCGGCCGGCGCGTGGTGATCGAGCGCGCCATCGCCGAGCGGTTGCCATCGGGCGCGATCACCTCCAGACGCATGTCCGGCAGCTCCGCCAGCGCCGCGCGCATCGCCTGCAGGCCCTCGGCCTCAATCCCGTCGTCGTTGGTCAGCAGGATGTTGAGCATCTGTGCTTCCCAGCATAGGGACCGCCCCCGATGGGCATGTAAAGGCACCGGCAGGGACCTCCCAATTTCTCTTGTGCAATACAATCGTATTGCAGACAAAAAAAGAGCGCACCCCCTCCCCCTCCTTTATCTTCCGCCTCGCTTGGTAAGGCCCCCTCATACATAAGCCACCGCAGCCAGGGCCAGGCCGTGCGGCGGCGCCGTCGGGCCAGCCTCACAACGAGGCCGTCCGCCAAGCAGACGCGAGAAGTCCTCAAGCGAGCTGCGCCCGGAGGCCACCTCCAGCATGGTCCCCACAATGACGCGGTTCATGTGACGCATGAAGGTGTCGGCCTCGATCCAAAACTCAAGCAAATCGCCGTCCGCTCGCCACTCGGCATTGAAGACATCGCGCACGAAGCGCACGTGATCGGTCTCAGTCGGCGTGAAGGCCGTGAAGTCGTGGCGTCCCAGGAGCGCCGCGGCGCAGGCATCGAGGGCCTCGCGGTCAAGCGCACGTGGCCACCACAGGGCGGTGCCGCGCATAAAAACGCTGCGGCTGCGTCGCGTGAGAATCCGGTAGCAGTAGGTCCTGCTGCGGGCGCTGCGACGGGCATCAAAGCCCTCGGGCGCCGGCAAGGAGGCCAGCACGGCCAGGTCATCAGGCAGCAGTGCGTTAAGTCGCACCGGGTCGAGCGCCTCGTGCTCGTAGCTGGCCACCTGTTCCCAGGCATGCACCCCCCGGTCGGTTCGCCCCGCAACCGTCACGCTCAGCGGCTCCCCGTCGATCGCCGCCGATCCAAGGATCGTCCGAATGGCCCGCTCAACCTCCTCCTGCACAGTACGCAACCCCGGCTGCCGCGCCCACCCGGCGAAGCCACTACCGTCATATTCGAGCGTGAGCCGAGTGCCCATAGCGCGCAGCCATCCTAACCCCTTCGTTCAGGCTCTCTTTCTCTCTTTGCTTCTTTCTCTCTTTCTCTCTCCAGAGAAAGAGAGAAAGAAGATTCAAACAAGCTCGAGGAAGACCATCTCAGTGGCGTCGGAGCGACGCGGCCCGAGCTTGAGGATGCGGGTGTAGCCCCCGGGACGATCCATGTAGCGGGGGGCCACCTCCTCAAACAACCTGTAGACAGCGAACTTGTCCTGGGACAAAGCCGACAGCGCCTGCCGGCGCGCGTGCAGATCGCCGCGCTTGCCGAGCGTGATGAGCTTCTCGAGCTCGGGCTTGACGGCCTTGGCCTTGGCCTCGGTGGTGGTGATGCGCTCGTGCTCGAGCACCTCCTTGGAGAGGTTCATGAGCAGCGCCTTGCGATGCGAGGCCGAGCGCGAGAGCTTGTTGCGTGTCTTCTGATGTCTCATGGCGAGTGCTGGAGTTTAGCTTCCTTGGCGCTCAGTCCTGACGGAGCGACATCCCCCGCGCTTCGAGGGTCTCGATGACCTCGTCGATGGACTTTTTGCCGAAGTTGGGGATGGCGTTGAGCTCGGCCTCGGACTTGGAGATGAGATCGCCGACGGTCTGGATGCCGGCGCGCTTGAGGCAGTTGTAGGAGCGCACACCAAGCTCGAGCTCCTCGATGAGAATGCCGTACTCCTCGCCCTGCAGAGCTCCGGCAGCGCCACCGCCGCCGCCACCACCGACGGCGAGACCGTGTCCGTCGAGCTGTCCGCCGGGCGAGGCGCGGAGCTCTTGGATGCGGTCGGCGTCGGTGAAGATCGCCAGCTGGGAGATCAACAGCTCGGCCGCCTCGCGCAGCGCCGC
>DATBPO010000088.1:0-6094 GCA_036561265.1 Solirubrobacteraceae bacterium
CAGCGTGCTCTGCGCGATTTCTCCGCGCACCGGTGAAGGCTCGGTCTCATGCTGGCACGGGACCCCTGTGCCCGAGCCCACCACCACTGTCCCCGCGGGCGCCGCCGGAGTGCGCTCGTCCAGCTCATAGCCCACGATTCCCGGAATGACGGTTGAGGCGCTTATACCCGTGTGCGAGAACAGCCACGTCGGTCGCAGCTCGGGAGCGGGACGCCAGGGGTAGTAGCGGTAAACCGGCGGACCACCCTGTTCCAGGCGCGGCGTGATACAGCCGTTATAGGCGCTGCCCACAAGCCCGGCGCCCCCCATCGGGAAGAGGCCCGAGGGTTCGGCGCGATCGGGGTCCGCGATGGCAAACTCCTTGTAGGCGACGATCGTCTGGTCGGGCCTGCCGGCCTCGCTGGAATCGGCGCCTTCGGGCGCAAAGCGCACCCGCCATGCCAGCGTGTCGGAGCTAAAGAACAGCAGGCTCGTACCGCGTGCCCGCGCATCGACCAACGCCCGCTCCCCGCGCGAGGACCAGTACTCGGAGTGTCCAACATCGATTACCGCCCGCACGCCCTGCAGTTGTGAGGGATCTTCATCGACCGACTCGCTCGTCGTGTAGGACACCGGGTAGCCATGGCGCTCCAGGAAGCGCACCATCGCGACCTCGCGGATGAAGAACTGGCCAGCGCCCGTCTGACTGTCGTAGGGACGCACATAGGAAACTTCCACTCCCTGGTGTGTGCCTGTGACTCCCACCGGCAAGCGCCCCCCGGGATACAGGCTGTCACCACCCCACGCGTTGTACGCCTCATAGGTGGCCGTGGGAATCACCGCCACTAGCGGTGTGGGCGCTCGCGAGCGCACGACGAATATGCAGTCACGGCGCGCACCGCGGTCGGTCGTGAGCTTCACCGTGTACACCCCGCTGGGAAGCGCTCGGGGAAGAGCAACCGTCAGAGTCACATGCCACGCGCACGCCGTGAGACCGGTGCGCAGACTGTGTCGACATCGCGGCTGACGCACCGCGCGCAGCGCCTGGCTGCGCAGAACCAAGCGCCCGCCCCTGCCCCCGTACCAGCCCATGCGAAAGATTTCCACCCTAACGGTGCGCGCGTCAGGCGCATTCACATAAATGCGCTCGGTCTCACCGGGCAGGACACTCTGTGAAGACACATAGCCCTCCACGCTCCCCTGTCCTTCGCCGCCGAGCAACACGGGCGGTCCGGGTAGACGCCATGCATGCGTGCCAAGGTTGGCGTTCTCAACCGCGATCGAGAGCGGTGCAGTCCCCCGAGCAGGGATCAGCCAGTCATAACCAGCGGCGCCCTGTGAAGGTGCCGACGCCTGGCGCAGACTGCCACTACCCGCGCACGAGGATCCACCCAGCCCCAACGCCCGGCCGAGCGTGAAGCGCGCCGCGACATCAATCTCTCCGGCAACGCGAGCGGTGACGTAGGTCCAGCCACCCGGAGCCCGCCCAACACAGCCCGCGCCGCGCGTGATCGTCCAGTAGCGCGTGTAGCGAACCCGCACCAGCAGCCGCCCTGGCGCCGTGGCGAGCAGCGCAAAAGAATCGTGCCCCAGCGCGCTCACTCGCCCCGGACCCAGCACGAGCGGTGTCGCGCCGAGCACCCGGTAGACCCGCCAGTGAGCGCTGGCGAACACCTGGCGCAGATAGGGGAGCCCTGCGCGGATCAGCCGTCCCTCGGCCGCGCTCGATGGATCGAGCGGCGCGTCGGGCAACGCCACATAGCCCACACCCTGCGCCTGCAGCCAGGCACGATAGCCGACCGCCGTCAACCTCGGCGCCAGCAACACGTCGTCGTAGCGCGTGTCCAGCTGCTTCTCCCAACCCCGCGCCAATGAGATCGTGGGCGCAAGCCACGCCGCCTCCCAGTGCGAGCTCGTAAAGGGCACCTCCACCCGTTCAATGCCACCACGGTGCGTGGCCAGGAAGCGCTCAAGCGGCACGTAGTAGGCCGCGGTAGTCGAAGGGTCTCCAGCAACCGCCGCACTCTCACGCAGCGGCCCCCAGACGGTCCACAGGGCAATCCCACACAGCACCCCGATAGCGACGCCGCTCAAACGACCACGCGAGGCACGCCACCGACCACGAGCAGCACGCCGACGACCAACCTCAGGGCCTCCGCCGTCAAACTCCCCGTCGTCAGGCGAGCCACCGTCAGACCGTCGGCCGTCAGGCTCCCTGCTGAGCGCACACAAAAGCAGCGGCCCTGCCAGCAGCAGCCCGTAGCGCTCGACGTTGGCCCCCATCGGTGTGTGCAGCACCACGAACGGCAGGCACGCCGCCAGATAGATCACGGCTCCCAGACGCAACTCGCGCTGCCCCGCGGGAAGCACCCACAGGAAGCCCAGCACCACCGCCACGGTCGCCACGAAGGAGGTCGTGGGATAAGGCTCCCAGCCGCCTTCGGGAAAGAGCAGGGCAAGTGCAATCACGAGCGCGCAGGCCGGCGCAGCGACAACCAGCAGCGCGCGAGCGGAGCGCCGCAACAGCGCGTGCGTGAGCGCTACCAGCGCCAGCAGCACCCCCGCAACAGGGCTCGCCGCGGCGCATAGCAGCGCCAGCAGCGCAGCCAGAGCTAAGCGCCTGCGCATGAACGCCAGCAGGCAAACCACAGCAAATGCGACCCCCAAAGCAAACGTGAGCCTCCCAATCCACAGGTCCGCCACGGCCGCCACCGCCAACCACACCGCCCCCCAGCGCCCGCCCTCGCCATAGAGACCCACGAGCAGCCGTTCACCGAGCACCACCGTGGCCAGCACCGCAAGCGCTGCCACCACGCGCATCCCCAGCAGCACCGCGAGGGGTGGGAAGAGCAGGCTGTAGCCCGGCAGCGCATGACCCGCGTACCAATGCAGGTCCCACACAGCAAAGCCCTCGTGGCGGAAGAGGCTCACGCGATAGACCTGCGCGGCAAGGTCGGGCGTGCGCGGATCGAGCGCCAGCCACAGCGCGATGAGCAGTGCTGCAAGCAGCGGAGCAGGCCCAATCAAAAGTGGAGCCCGGCGCGCTACCTCACCGGGCTCCGACACGCCTGCGGCTTTTCGGTCGATCCATACCCGCAAGCCCGTATCGATATCAACATCTCGAGCTGGCTGAAGTCGCTGTTCGCAATGGCCGGCGATACCGGAGGCTTTTGTACAAACGGGCCTGAGGCACAAGACGCGCCTTTCCGGCGCAGCCTCCCCGATAATGCCCTCCATGCTCGAAGTCTCGCGCCGCATGGCGCGCACGCACCTAGTGCTTGCCACGCTGCTGCTCACGACCCTCACGGCCAGCGCTCTCCTGGCGAGCGGCTGCTCTACGGGCCAGCCTGGGCCGCTCTCTGCGCAGGCGCTGCAGGAGGCGCAGACCTTCCCGTACTACCCCATCTACTGGGTGGGCCACTACTTCGGCGGCTACCCGATCACGGCGGCCGACGGGAAGAAGGGTTACGAGGCCGCCATCGGCGACAGCGTCTACTACGGCGACTGCGTGCGCGACAAGGGCATCCTCGGCGGCGGCAGCTGCCAGCTGCCTTTGCAGGTGACCACCGTCATCTACCGCCTGCACTCCAATGCCACTCTGGGAGCGCAGCGCAACACCGTCATCCGCGGGGTGCCCGCGGTGATCTACGACGAAGGCCGATCGATCGAGCTCTACAGCGGCCGGCAGGCGATCGACATCTTCTCCGACACCCTCGGCCATGCGATGCAGGCCGCACAGGCCCTGCGCCCGCTTAACGCGCCGGGTTCCACCCATGGCCCCCTGCCCGCGCCGGTCTACTGTCCCGGCCTCAGCGGCCGCCGCCCCAAGCGTGTGCGCACGGTCATGTCCCACCTGCCCGAACACGCCTGCCAGCACGCGGCCGCCATCGAAGCGTTAACGGCGAGTCTCGCGCACTAGGCTCGCGACCTAGGGCATCCTCACGGCCCAGGGCATCCTCACGGCCCAAGGCATCCTCACGGCCTAGTCATACTCGCGGCCCGGCACACTGGATCTCGCGACTCCCGCGGCGTATACTCGGAATCGATGGACCGCTATGCAGTCTTGGTAGATGCCGGCTATCTCCTGTCCGGGATGGGCTTTGTCACCACGGGCTCAAGCGATCGTGCCTCATTTGACATCGAGATCGACGAGATGCTCGAGCTGTTGCACGCGCGCGCCAAAGAGCACTGCGGCCTGGATCTTCTGCGGCTGTACTGGTACGACGCCGCCACCGAACGCCGGCTCACGCCGATGCACAAGAACCTGGCCGAACACGACAACGTCAAGGTTCGCCTCGGGCGCCTGGGCATGAGCGGGCAAAAGGGCGTCGACGCCCTACTTCTGCGCGACTTCCTCACGCTCGCCCAGAACAAGGCTGTGGACACCATCTATCTCGTAAGCGGCGATGAGGACCTTGTAGAGGGGGTGGTGGCCGCACAGGAGCACGGCGTGCTGGTGCACCTCATCACCGTCCAGTCTGATGAGCACCGCAATTTCAGTGCCGCCCTACAAAGAGAAGTGGATGGCTGGCTACAGCTGAGCCCCGAGGAGTTGGCGCCGCTGGTGAAGAGCACCACCACCGTGGGCGCCGCGCCCGGCGCACCGAACCTCATGTCAGATGCCTTTGGCAAAGAGCTCGGCCGACAGTTCGGCTCGGAGCTCGCCGCCGAGGTCGAGAAAGATGAGCTGCGTGAACTTGCCCTCGGCTACCCCGAACTGCCGCGCGAGATCGACCGGCGTCTGCTGCGCTACGCCAGCCGCATGCTGGGAGGCGAACTTGAGCAACAGACCAAGCGCTCCCTGCGCGCGGGCTTCTGGGAGATGGTTAGCGACCTCGAACCGGCGATGACCGCGGAGGTCAAGACATGATCCTGCGGCCCGGCATACATCGCCAGTCCAACCTGCTTCACCGCGCTAGCGCCCGCCTGCAACGGTAGTTGTAGCCGTAGCAGCAGGTGCCCGAGCTCCACGAGCACGCTCACGAAAGCGAGCGGGCGAGAGGCCATAGCGACGGCGAAAGCTCGCGGCAAAGTGCGCTGGGTGGCGGTAGCCGACGCGGCGCATGACCTCGCCGATCGGCAGCTCGTGCTCGCCCAGCAGTTGCGCCGCCGCGGCCATCCGTCGTGCGACGAGTTCTTCATGGAAGCCGCAGTCACCGAACTGCGCATAGGCGCGCTGTAGCTGCCGCGAAGAGCAACCGAGCGCCCGCGCGACCGTGGCCAGCGTGAGATCGCTGCGGCGATGCTGGCGGGAGACCACGACCCTGGCGAGCAGATACAACCGGTGTCGCTCGCGGAATGTGTTGGCACGCACATCCCTTAGTCCGACGAGACAGCGCCAGGGGGACACCAAGCGCCCAGACCTACCTAAATGGAGCGCTGCACAGGCGGCCCCCTTTGCTGCACGGGCGCCCCCCTTGATACACCGTCAGCCGGCGTAGCGCAGGGCAATGCGCTCGGCGGCCTCGCAGTAGCCGCCACCGAAGAGCACGCCGTGCACCAGCATGGGTGGCAGCTGCCACAGCTCCACACGCTCCCGCCAGCCGACGGCCAGTGGAAACACCTCATCGTAAGCGACAAAGACGCGCTCTGAGGGGGCGCCGAAGAGTCGTAGCATCGCCAGGTCCATCTCGCGGTGGCCGCCGTAGACGGCTGGGTCGATCAACCATGGCCTGCCAGCGGTGTCGGCCATGACGTTGCCGCTCCATAGATCGCCGTGCAACCGTGCCGGGGGCTCTGCAGGCCCCGCCAGCTCGCTGGCCTGCTGGCAGACCCCCTCGATCGCCCGCGCGCCGGCGCTCGTCAGCCAGCCTTGATCGGCAGCCATGCCGGCCAAGGGGCGCAGGCGCCGCTCCACGAAGAACTCCGGCCAGTCCGGGGTGGCATCGTTGGGCAGCGCCAGCGAGCCGAAGCGCGTTGGCTCGCCGGCGCCGGCGCGGGGATCGCCAAAGCAGGGCGAGCCTGCGCGATGAATCGCCGCCAGGCCACGTCCGAGCTCCTCGGCGCCTGCCTCATCGAGGCGTCCGGGTTCGATCCACTCAAGCGCCAGGTAGTCCTCCCCCACCTCCAACACCTCTGGCACCCGCAGCGCCCCCGGCTCACCCAGCCAGCGCAG
>DATBPO010000089.1:0-6181 GCA_036561265.1 Solirubrobacteraceae bacterium
GCTGTGAGCGGTAGCTCGTGGCCGCGCGCACAGCCTTCTCCCATGCTTCGCGGGGACGTGGCTCCTCCCGACGCTCGCCGAGAGCGGTCTTGACCCACTGGCTGGGGGCTTGCTGCTCGCGCTCGGTGAGCTGGTCGAGGATCTCGGTGCGCTCGCGGGCGGCCTCGCCGAGCGCCTGTGCGAGGCCGTCGCGCTCGGCGCGGGCCTCTGGGTGCTCGCCGTGGTCGGGGGTGAGGGCGTGAAGCTGGGCCTGGAGTTCTTTGATGCGCTCGCGTAGCTCCCGCAGGCGCGCGGGGGTGGGCGGCGGAGGCTGGTTGGGCTCGGCCCTTGTCGCGGCGTGCTCTTGGTGGGGTTCGTGCTGGAGTGCCCGGGCGGTCGCGAGGTTGGGGTCTGCGGCGCGGCCGGCGCCGGCGTGCTCCTCACTGGGAACTGGGAGCTGCTCGATCGCGAGGTCTTCGTCGTCGCGTTCGCTCATCCGGTGCTCCACGCGCGCTATGAGGCCGGCGCGGCTGGCCTTCTCGGTCTGCTCGGAGGGCGCGAACCCGGCGCGCTCCTGGTCGAGCTTGTCCTCGTACACCAGCAGTCGTGTCTCGCCGCGTGCTCGGGAGAGCGCGGTGTAGCTCCAGCCAGCGCTCAGGTCGTGGGGGCTGGCGAGGACGATCGCTGTCTGCACGGTGCCTCCCTGCATCCCGTGGCCGGTGAGGGCGTAGGCGTGCTCGACGTGCTCCTGCACGTAGCCGGCAGGCAGCTCGCGCACCAGGCCGCCGTCGGTGTCGATCACCACACGGGCAGGGTCGACGTGGCGGACGGTGCCGCGCATCCCGTTGTCCACATCCACCATCCGGTCATTGCGGCGGCAGATCACGCGGTCACCGACCGCCACACGGATGCCTCCGTAGTCGCGCTCCTCGCCAAGGTCGCCCTGTGCTCGGCGCAGCTCGCGCGCCGCCCGGTTGAGCGCATCGCGCATGTCGTTCTCGCGGGTGATCATCACCGCTTGCGCCGGACCGACCTTCGCGGCGGCCGTCGTCCACTCGGCGAGCGCCTGCTTCCGCGCGCCCTGTGACTCCTCGAAGGTCTCGATCCGCCCAGCGCGCTCCGCCCAGTCCAGGTACGGGGCGGGCTGGCGATCGTGCAGCGCCGCGAGGGCACGGCGCTCCGCTGGGTCGCGCTGGCGCATCACCTCCGTGAGGCGCACAGCGCCGAACTGGCGGCCCACGGCCCCCAGCCAGCCTCCAGCCTGTACCGAGGCCAGCTGGCCTGGATCGCCGATCGCCACCAACTTCGCGCCCGCCGTCTCCGCCGCTTCGAGCAGCTGCGCGCTGGCCCGCGTCGCTGCCATCCCTGCCTCATCGAGGATCACCACGCACCCCTGTGGCAGCGCCTGGTCGAACCGCTCCAGCTCGCCCAGGAGACGGTCGAGCGTGCGGGCGGGGATGCCGGCCTCCTCGCTCAGCTCGCGCGCGGCGCGGCCCGTCGGGCCCACGCCCACCACCTCCATGCCGGCGGCTTCATACACCTCGCGTAGCACCCCGGCGGTATAGGTCTTGCCGGTGCCGGCCAGCGCTTCGATCACGCTCACCCCGTGGCCGCTTCCCGCCACGGCGCGCACCACCCGGGCCTGCTCGGCCGTCAACTCGCGGTCAGCGCCAGCGATCACCCGCTCGGTGAGCTGGTCCCCCACGACGCCGCAGTCTTCGTGTGCGCGGCCCATCACGGCGGCGATTAGCCGCCTCTCCACACCCACCAACTCCGTTGTCGTCATCTCACCCCTGGCGGTCGCGATCACGTCCTCGCGGGCCGTGAACCGGGCGGCCATGCCACGCACCTCATTGACCAGGGCGCCCGCCTGTGCGGCAGCGGCGAACTCCTGCAGCACCATGCGCGTATCGAACGTGTTGCTGCGCTCCGTCAGCCCACTGGCGCCGGCGAGGTGATCGCCGAGGGTCTGCTCATCCACCTCGCGACAGCCCGTCATGGCCTGGCTCGCGCGCTCCTGGCCGGCCTGCAGCAGGCGGGCCACCTCATCGGTGCCGAGGCCCTGCTCGGCCGCGCAGGCCTGCACCTCCTCGCGCCAAGTGTGGGTCTCCACGCCGTACTGCTTACGCTCGCGCGTCGCGAGCGCCGCGTGCTCCGCAGCGCTCTTGCTGCCCAGGCCGATCCCGCCCTCCGCCGCCGCGCGCTGCATCTCCTGACGGCGCTTTGAGAAGAACTCGACCACCGCGCGCGCCACGCCCGCCAGCTCGCCCGCGCCGTTTCGCACCGGCCCCCACTCAAGGCGCAGGCGCTCGCGCACCAGCGCCCGCAGGTGCGCCTGGTAGAGGAACCCGGCGGTCTTTGCCGCCCGATACAACTCCGCGCTGTGCAGCGCGGTGAAGCGCCCATCAGGACCACACGCGAGATTCGCCGCGACGACATGGGTATGCAGCTGGGGGTCAAGCGCACGACTCATGCGATGGCGATAGGCGGCTGCGATCAGGCCCTCCCCCTTCTCCACACGCTCGCCGGCCCTGCCACGACGAACCTTCACCGCCTCGTCCTCGAGAAAGCCCAGGGCAGATCGCACGGCCTCTTCGTGACACGCAGCCAACGCACCGGAGACACCCGCCGGGGCGATGGCAAACAGGACGCTCACCGACTTCGGCGCGCTGAAAGTCAGATCGAACGCCGCGACCTTCGGGTCCCCCGGCATGCTCCGCAAACGGCTCCCCGTGTGGCGAGGATCACGACCCGCGATCAGGGCGTTGAACTGCTCAGCGCTTACCCGGCCGGCAAGTCCGAGAGCCCTCGCGCCGGCGCCCGTCCACTCGCCCGGAGCCTCACCACGACCCGAGTAGTAATCGTCCTCGCCACGCGCGACCTGCCGCTCGTAGTAGCGGTGCTGACCCTGCGCGATCTTCCCTATAGAGAGCATCCTTGCCCACACCAAAATAGCAAAACCAGCAAACCCCTCGCACTGGAGTGCAACTGTGTGCCGCAGCGGAGCGAAGCGACGCGCAGCGGCAGGCCTGCCTACAGCGAGCCGGTACGTAGGCGAGGCGTGTGGAGCTGGGCGCCTGCTGTCAGTGCTCTTGAGGCGTGCTGACGCTTTGAGACGAAGCGCTTGAAGGGCCTACTGTGCGAGGATATGCGGACTGTCGAACAGTGAGCTAGATTTGTTGTAATGTGGTCGCAATATACTGTTATACTCTGACTGCCGTACACGTAATATGATGATGCCTTACGCAGATCCGATATCGACACCTACCGCAGGGATCAGCGCCGCCCGCCGGCAGCGGCTGGAGCGCCTGCACCGCTCGTTCAGCGCACCGTTCACGGTCGCCGAGGCCGCCGGGGTACTCGGCATCGCGCCGGCGCAGGCAGCGCAGGAGCTTGGCTATCTCAGCCGCCGGGGGTGGCTCGCGCGCGTGCGGCGCGGACTGTATCTACCGGTCCCGCTGGAGGCCCCTCGCTCGGGGGAGTGGATTGAGGACCCCTGGATCGTGGCGAGCAAGGCATTCGCCCCCTGCTACATCGGCGGGTGGAGCGCGTGCGAGCACTGGGATCTCACCGAGCAGGTGTTCCGCGACGTCGTGGTCGTCACCTCGCGCGCTCTGCGCCGCCGCCACCAGGAGCTGCAGGGGATGGCGTTCCTCGTTACCTCGCGCTCGGGCGATGCGCTGTTCGGTACCCGCGAGGTGTGGAGACGCAACGTGCGCGTCGCGGTGTCCGACCCCTCGCGCACGCTTATCGACGTGCTCGATGACCTTGGCATCGGCGGAGGCATCCGCCACGTCGCCGGCGTGCTCGGCGAGTACCTGCGCAGCGAGCACCGCGACGACGAGCTGCTCGTGCAGTACGGCGACCGCCTCGGCAACCGCTCCGTCTTCAAGCGGCTCGGCTGGCTGCTTGAGCTGCTCGACGTGGACGGCCCGCTGCGCGAGGCGTGTCTGGCGCGGCGCAGCGCCGGGCTGAGCAAGCTCGACCCCACTGTGTCGGGCGCGGGTCGCATCGTTCGGCGCTGGGGACTGCGCGTCAACGTCGACCTCGCACGCGGTGGCGAGAACTGGTGATCTCGCGCGCGGACATCGTGGAGCGCGTTCAGGAATGGGGGCTCGCCGAGCAGGTCATCGAGAAGGACTACGTCCTGGGCTGGGTGCTGTGGGGCATCGGCGCAGACGCCACGCTCGGCCACGACTGGATCTTCAAGGGCGGCACCTGCCTGAAGAAATGCTTCATCGAGACCTACCGCTTTTCCGAGGATCTCGACTTCACGATTCTGCCCGGTGGCCCGCTCGCCCCCGACGAGGTTCTCCCGCTGCTGCGGCGCGTCCTGCAGCGCGCCGGCGAGGAGTCGGGTCTTGACTTCAGCGTCGGCGAGCCGCGCCTGCGCATCCGGCCGTCGGGCACGACCGCCGAAGGCCGCATCTACTACCGCGGTCCACGCAACGCCCCCGGCGCAGCGAGCGTCAAACTCGACCTCAGCGGCGACGAGCCCGTGATCCGCCCGCCCGTGCTGCGCACGATCGCGCACCCCTACCCCGACGCGCTGCCGGCGGAGGGCGCCGTGCGCTGCTACGCCTTCGAGGAGCTGTTCGCCGAGAAGCTGCGCGCGATGGCACAACGCGGCCGCCCCCGCGACCTCTACGACATCGTCAACCTGCACCGCCGCCCCGACCTGGGACTCGATCCCGAGCTGATCCGGGACGTGCTCGCCGCGAAGTGCGAGACGAAGGGCATCGCATTGCCGACCGCCGAGACGATCGCCGACGCGCCGCACCGCGACGAGCTCGAATCGGAGTGGGCCAACATGCTCGGCCACCAGCTGCCCGCACTCCCGCCGCTCGATCAGTTCCTCGGCGAACTCCCCGGCCTGTTCGCCTGGCTGCACGGCGAAGCGCCCGCCGCGCCCCTCCCGGCGCTCGCCGCCGAGGCCAGCGAGGACCAGACTTGGACGCCACCGGCGACGGCCGCGATCTGGGGGCAGCGCGTTCCGCTTGAGCCCGTGCGCTTCGCCGCCGCCAACCACCTCTGCGTCGACCTCACCTATGACGGCTCTCTCCGCCGGGTTCAGCCCTACGCCCTGCGACGGACCCGGGATGGCCACTTCGTGCTGCACGCGCTGAGCGCGGACACCGGCGAGCACCACGCCTACCGCGTGGAGGGCATCCAGCGCGCGCAGGTGAGCATCGAGCCCTTCCGGCCGGCGTATGCGATCGAGTTCTCACCATCCGGGCCACCGGTCGCCTTGCCTGCACAGTGAGAGGGACCCAACTCACCACTGGCGGGGAGCCTCGATTGCGGCTCTGAGATTAGACCCGGTCAAGGCTGTAGTCGAAGCTAGCTTCTCGCAGCTCTCGCACGAGACGTATTCCCCACTCGCCATCGAGCGGTATATACGCGAGTCCGTCGATGTCTGACGGGTAGCTCAACCTCTGGCTCATAGAGAACTGCCACGCGCTCGCGGCCGATGAGACCGCAGATCAACCGAGCTTTAGGATCACGTTCTGACGTGTGCGTGGCTGAGCCGACTTGCCTTTCAGCGCCTCCCGTGGTCACCAGTGAACAGCACCTCTGCATACTTACTGTCATCGGCATATTGCACAGCCCCCTTGCGGCTCGTCGGGGTCATAGTAACAGCACTTCTTACCTATTATATAGTAGTTATCGTGTAAAGGGAAGTTCCTGGCGGATGGTTTTAGGGTGAGCCATTTCATTTTCAGAGTTTTCATGGGGTTTGATCATTTGGCTCTGGCCGTGCCGGCGGTCGTGCATGTGCTGTCCATGCTCGTGACAATGTACCTTGATATGCACGTGCTTTTCGTGTTCCTGATGATGCTTCCAATGGTCACGCCGGTCTTTGCTGTCTCCTTGTCCATGCTTGCGCTGCCATTTGCCCTGGTCAGGTTCTTTGTGATGGTTTTTTTTGTAGGTATAGACACATGGGCACGAAGGCTGCTGGGCGGCGGATCGCGAGGCGTCTGCCCACAGCCAGGCGCCTAGAGTCATAATCGCGCCCGTCAGCAGCAGCGCCACGGCGAGCCAAAGATTGGTAAGCCTGGTCGCGATCTGCTGCTCGCCAGTGGAGGCGATATTGGCATAATCGATCGCCAATCGCCTGTCGATGTCGCCTGTGTACCTGCTGAGAACGGCTGCGTGAATCATCTCCAAATCCGCTCGAACAACGGCCGTCGCGGCAGCT
>DATBPO010000090.1:0-10148 GCA_036561265.1 Solirubrobacteraceae bacterium
CTACCTCAACTGGGGTGAATACAACGGTCGCTTCGAAGAAGGCTCGGGCTGGTTTGAAGGCCCCAGCTATCCCGCCTCCTCCCCGCACGTCGTCGCCGTCGGCGGCACCAGCCTGTCCTTCAGCAGCCCCACCGGAGCGTGGCTCGGCGAGACCGTGTGGAACAACGAACACGGCGCCGGCGGCGGGGGTTGCAGCCGCGAATTCGCCGCGCCCCCCTGGCAGCCTCACGCCGCGGGGTGGTCGGCCGTGGGCTGTGGCTCCCAGCGCGCCGTCGCTGACGTATCCGCCGACGCCGATCCAGCGACCGGGGTCCACGCCTATGACTCCGTGCCCGAAGGTCTCGGCACCAAGGAAGAAGCCACCAACCACACCGTGCTCGAATGGATCACGATCGGCGGCACCAGCGTCGCCTCGCCCATCATCGCCTCCGCCTTTGCGCTCGCCGGCGGAGCCCACGGTGTCCCCTACCCCGCCGCCACCCTCTACGCCAACGCCGGCTCCGCCGGGCTGCACGACGTCCTCACCGGGGGCAACGGTCAGTGCGACGGGGTCTACGCCAACCCGAGCTGCAGCGCCTCCTTCACGCCGGCGCTCGACTGCGGCGAAGGCCACACCATCTGCAACGCCACCGCGGGCTACGACGGACCTACCGGAGTCGGCGCCCCACTCGGGCTCACCGCCTTCCAGCCGGTGCCCGGCGAGATCGGCGGTCCCGGCAGTGGCCTCGGCGGCGGGGCCGGTGAAGAATCCGGCAGCGGCGGTCACGGCATAGGAACGCAGGGAGGCACCGCCAGCCCAGGGGGAGGCACGGGCCTGCTGCCCCCAACAAGCGCACCGAAGCCCACCGCTGGCTCGCAGCTGCGCATCCTCAACCTGTCGCTGACCACGGCCGCCATCGTCGCTCTCAACCGCAGCCGCGCCGCGCTCGCCAAGGTCGCTTTCACCTTCGCCCTCAGCGCCCCGGCCACCGTGCGCGTCACCCTGGCCCGCTGGGTGCGCGTGCACGGGCACTGGCGCTGGGTCACCCTGCCGGGCTCCAACTCCTTCGCCGCCCGCGCCGGCCTCAACCACGCGCACCTGCGCGGCCGCGGCACGCTCCACTCCGGGCGCTACCGCCTCACCCTCACCCCCGCCCACGGCATCGCCGGCTCAATCACCATCTCGATCGGGTAGCGCGCCCCTTCGATCCGTCCGCCCCATGCCGCAGGATGCCTGGCCCTTTGGCCACCACATCCACCCCGACCACATCCACCCCTAGCGAGCCCGCTCCAACCGCTCCGCCGGGATCCGCCCCGACATCCCTACGCGCCTGGCAGCGGCGCACGCTGGCTGAGCTGGAGCGCTGGGAGGGTGGGCCGTTCCTGGTCTCGGCGGCGCCGGGGGCGGGCAAGACACGCCCCGCACTTGAGCTGGCGCGCAGGCTCCTCAACGAAGGCGCCATCGGCAGCGTGGCGGTGCTGTGCCCGACGACGCCCCTGACGCGCCAGTGGGCGAAGGCGGCGGCAGTTCTGGGCGTACAGCTCGTGCCCGACGCCGAGCAGCCGCGCCCCCCACGGGGGTTCCACGGCGTGGCCGTGACCTACGCGCGCATCGCCTCGGACCCGCGCGCGTGGGCGGCGGGCGCGCGCGCTGACACGCTGGTGGTCGCCGACGAGGCACACCACCTCGGCGAGGACCTCGCGTGGGGCGCGGGCTTCCAGCAGGCCTTCGGGGCAGCGCCGCGCTGGCTGCTGCTCTCAGGCACGCCCTTTCGCTCGGACGCCACGCCAATCCCGGGGGTGCGCTACGACTCAGACGGCCTGGCGGAGCCCGACATCTCCTACACGTACGCGCAGGCGGTGGCCGACGGGATCTGCCGCCCGGTGGCGTTCGTGACCTTCGACGGGGCGCTGTCGTGGCGCAGCGGCGAGGATGTGATCGAGAGCTCCTTCGAGACGGTGCTGAGCGCACGCGAGGCCGGCCGGCGCTACCGCACGGCGATCTCCACGGAGCTGCCCGATGGCCTGCCGCGCATCCTGCGCGAGGCCCACGCCCGCCTGCAGTCGCTGCGTGCCGAGGGCCACCGCGACGCCGGTGGTCTCATCGTCGCCGCCGATGCCGCCCACGCGCGCAAGATCGCCAAGCTGCTGCACGAGGCGACAGGGCGGGCGCCGGTTGTGGTGCTGCATACCGAGGCGCGCGCCGCGGACAAGCTCGCCGCTTTCACGGCCTCGCGCGAGCCGTGGATCGTGGCCGTGAACATGGTCAGCGAGGGCGTCGACATCCCGCGCCTGCGTGTGGGCGTGTATGCGACGGCCGCCAAGACGCCGCTGATCTTCCGCCAGATCGTGGGCCGCTTCGTGCGCACCATCCGCGGACGCGCACCCGAGCCCAGCTGGTTGTACCTGCCCGCCGACCCCCTTCTGCGCCGCCACGCCTCCGAGGTGGAGAGCGAGCTGCGCCACGCGCTGCGCCGGCCCCCAGACGAGGAGGCCATGCTGGAGGAGCGCGCCCCGCGCCTTCAGACCGAACGCTCCGAGGCGCTCGACTTCGTTCCGCTTAGCGCCGAGGTCGCACCGCAGATGACCCTCTTCGGGCCAAGCCCCGCAATGGCAGGTGGCGCAGGCGTGGCGGGTGGCGCAAGCGTGGCGGACGGCGCAAGCGCTGCGCGCGGCGAAGTGGTGGCAGCGGTCCCCGCGCCCGAGCCCGTGCCGATGGCAGCCTTCGAACGGCGCGACCATCTGCGCGCGGAGCGCAGTCGCCTGGTCTCCGATCTGCAGCGCCGCGACAAGCGCAGCCACCGCGAGATCAACGCCTGGGTCAACCGCGAGGTCGGCGTCACGCGGGTGGATAGCGCCACGATCGAGCAGCTTGAGCGGTCGGTGGCGCTGCTAGTGCGCGAGCTGACGCGGATCAGCCGCCGGGCGGCGACGCGAGCCTGAATCTACCGCCGCGCCGGACGCGAGGCCGGCCGCGCTTGCGGCTGCACACTACGGCGCATGTGCTCGCCACGCGCGGTAAGCACCCAGGCGTTAGCGGTGCCGCGCGTGGTGGAACCGGTGCCGGCACCGGCGCCCTGGTTGGCGATGAGCCCAAGGCTCTCCAGGCGCCGGAGCAGGCGCGAGATCTGGCCCTGGTCGACGATGCCGGCCTGCTCGGCGACCTCTCGGTTACTGCCCCCGGGCCGCTCGCCGATGGCCCTGAGCACGCGCGCGGTGCGGTAGGTGACGCGCATGTCGGCGCTGCCCCGATCGAGCGTTGGCTGCAAGCGCCCGGCAAGGCCCGCCGGCCCCTGCACGCCCTGCACGTCCACCGGCCCCAGCCTACTGAGCTCGCGCCCGGCCTTGGCGGCGCCCATGTAGGGCAGCAGGACGAGGTTCATGAGCGGCCCAAGCAGCTCTGTCAAAGGTTGGGGCCGCTTCACCCCCGCAGAGGCCACCAGCCGTGTATGGATGACGGCGAGCACGGCCCCGACGACCCCCTCGGCGGCAACCTCGGGGGGATCGATGCGGCCGTGCGCCTCCAGACGGCCGCGGTCGACGAATTCGCACAAGACCTCGATGGCTTGCATGCGCCGCTGCAGCACCTGCCGTCCGCCGCCGAGGGCGTAGACGACGCAGATGCGGGCAAGCGCGGGCTCGCGATCGAGCAGGGCGAGCAGCTCGGCAAGCGCCGCGCGGACGCCGTCCTGCCAGCGGGCCTGGCGGGCGTAAGCGGCGTACATCTCCTCGGCGGCAAGCTGCAAGCCCGACTCGAAGGCCGCCAGGAAGCAGGCTTCGCGGTCGGCGTAGAGCTCGTAGAAGGTGCGACGGGAGACACCGGCACGCGCCATGACATCGGCGACGGTGACGGCGTGAGGATCCTCGCGGGCGGCCATCTCCTCGGCGAGTGCCCGCTGTACCCGTGCCCGCTGCAGCTCCTCTCCCATGTCCCATGTTCCCCTCGGTCAGCTACCCGTCAACCGCCGTTTGAGCGATCTGCCGTATTACTACTCGCCGCTTGATCTTTGCAATAGCAAGCATATTCTAAGTGTCTAGCCAACAAACTGGGCCGACAGCTGAAAGAAATGGAACCGTGGCCTGGGGGGAACAGGCCACGGCTCCGGTCTCGAGAGACCTGACGCGGAGGGGTAGTGCGTCGTGTGGTCCCCTGAGGCGCTACCCGGAGAGTTGAGGGGCGGTAGCGCTCCCAGCTTGCTGGCCAGCTTCCGTGCCGACCTATCTTGTACAGAGTCGGTAATAAAGCATATGACGAGGGAGGTTGTCAAGAGGGGTCATAGATCAGCCCTACGTGACAAACCCTGAAGATTGCTCCATTCACGCCGTTTTAGGCGCCCTAGACGCCGAATTCAGGTCCGAATCGAAGAAATTTCTTACAATCAATCCCGCACTCAAGCGTCTGTTTCTGTACAGTGGCGTTACAAATGAAGACCAAGCCCAGGACCGCGAAGCCCCCCCAGACCGATCAGCGCGAGCGCGTGCTTGCCGGGATGGCCAAGGCGGTGGCGCGGCGCGGCTACACCGATGCAACTGTGGCGCAGGCGATCGCTTACGCGGGTGTGTCGCGGAGCACGTTCTATGAGCACTTCGCGGACAAGGAGGAGTGCTTCCTGGCGACGTTTGAAGAGCTGGCGCCGGTCCTGGGAGGAGAGCTGCTGGAAGCCGTGCGGGGTGTGCCGTGGGAAGAGAAGCCGCGGGCGATGCTGGGGGTGGTGCTGGACCCCTCAAGCAGCGAGACGGCGATGCACTGGCGGCTGCTGCTGACGCAGGCGCGCGCGGGCGAGCCGAGCATCCGCGCTGCAAGAGAGGTGTTCGCGGGGCGGTTGGAGCAGGCCTTCGAGGTGCTGCTGGACACCCCGCGCGAGGGCATACCGACGCTGGACATCACACCGAAGGCGCTGCTGGGCGGCATCCGCAGCGTGATCTCGACGCGGCGCTACACCCACGATGGCCCGGAGCAGGGTCAGCTGCTGGACGACTTGGAGGCGTGGACGGCGTCCTATGCGGTGCCGCCGGGGTACGCGCGGCGCTCGAGCGCGCAGTGGGCGGAGTTGGGTCGGGGACTGTGCGCAGCGGCCACGCGCGGGGACACAGCCGAGGAAGCCGGCGCTGAGGGGGCCAACGGGAGAGCCGCTGAGCGAACCCCTCTGCCGCGCGGGCGGGCGCGGTTGCCGGCGAATGTGGTGGCCAGTGAGCACCACAGCCGGATCGTGGGAGCAACGGCGAGGGTGATGCGCGAGAAGGGCTATACGGCAACAACGATCGCGGACATAGTGGCGGCGGCGGGCACCTCGCGGGGCGTGTTCTATGGCCACTTCCAGAACAAGCAGGAGGTGTTCCTGGCGGCACAGACGGTGGCGCTGGAGAAGGGCCTGACGACGGCCTCGGCGGCGTTCTTCACGGGCAAGGGCTGGCCGGAGCAGGTGTGGAAGGGCCTGGATGCGTTGTTTGGCTACCTGGCGAGCCTGCCGGACCTGGCGCATCTGATGCTGATCGAGCCATACGCCGCGGGCCGGGCGGCGCAGGATCGCATCCTGGACACGATGCGCACGCTGAGCCTATTTCTGGAGGAGGGCTACCACCGCAGCCCGCGCGCGGAGCGGCTGCCGCGGACGTGCTCGGATGCGATCGCGGGCGCAATCCACGAGCTGCTGTA
Source organism: Solirubrobacteraceae bacterium (assembly GCA_036561265.1). Lineage (GTDB taxonomy): Bacteria > Actinomycetota > Thermoleophilia > Solirubrobacterales > Solirubrobacteraceae > Palsa-744. The sequence continues at coordinate 5,636 of DATBPO010000090.1, forward strand.
TGAGGCGGCGCAGAACGATCGGGTGGCAGAGCTGCGCGAGCTGCTGCCGCAGGCGGTGTATGTGGCGCTGGCACCCTTCCTGGGCCCACGCAGGGCGCGCGGGATCGTGGACGAGCTGGCCGCGAGACACGCGCCGGCGGGCGCCTGAAACGCGCCGGCAGGTAGCTGCAAGCGGGGCTGCACGAGTTGGTGGGCGCGGTCCGCGCGGCTAGCTTGCGCGGGATGCCCCGCCCACGCCGGCTACCGTTTGCGCTCACGAGGATCGCGCTCGCCGCGCTCGCCGCGACCGTTGCCGCCATCGCGGTGAGCGGATCGGCCGCCGTCGTGGCGAGCGACTCGGCCGGCGCGAGCTCCAGCGGAAGCCTGGAAGGCCGCATCGCGGCGGAGCAATCGCGGGCTGGTGAACTGCACGCGGGGATAAGCAACGACAACCACGCGATCGCGGGCTTTCAGGGCAACATAAACGACCTGCAGGCGCGCCTTGGAGCGCTTGAATCGAGCCTCACGCGGGAGCAGAATCAGCTGGCGAAGCTGAAGGGCGAACTGGGCGCGGCGCGCACGCAGATGGCGGCCCTGCAGAAGCAGCTGGCACACGACAAGCAGGTGCTGGTGGCGCAGGTGGTGGCCAGCTACGAGGCGCCGCCGCCGAACATCGCAAGCGTGATCCTGGAGGCGCATGGCTTTGCGGATCTGATCGAGCGCTTCGACGACCTGCGGGCGATCGCGGCAGAGAACGCGCAGGCGACGACGCGCGTAGCGGCGGAGCACGCGGCGGTAACGGTGCAGGCGGCGCGGCTGAGCGAACTGGAGGCCCGCCAGCAGCGCGATACGAGCGCGGTGCTGGTGCAGCGCGATGAGATGGCACAGCTGCACCTGGCGCTGGTAAACCGCCAGCTGGCCTACATCCACGCGCGCAACCAGAAGAGCAGCGAGCTGAGCGCGCTGCGCTCACACCAGCAGTCCCTGGAACACGAACTGGCAACGATCCAGGCGCGCGAGCTGGCGGCCTCAGGCAACGGGCTGGCTTACACGGGCCCGGTGGGTCCGATCAACCTGTCAACAGACGGCGAATACGGCTTCTTCCCGGCGGCGGGCACGAACTACAGCGTGGGCAACGAGCCGGCGATCGCGGCGCGGCTGAACACGCTGGGCAAGGCGCTGCACCTGCACCTGATCGGCATCAGCGGCTACCGCACGCCGCAGCACTCGGTGGAGGTTGGGGGCTTCGCCAACGACCCGCACACGCGCGGGGAAGCCTCGGACACGCCGGGCGTGGAGGGCGTGCCCGAGGCGACGCTGAACCGCTTCGGCCTGACGCGCCCGTTCGGGGGCGCAGCGGAGGCCGACCACATCCAGCTGGCGTAGCGCCCTAGCGCACTAGCCCCGCGCTAGCCCGCGAGCACGCAGTGGTGCTGCTTCTGGAGCTTGACGATTAGACACTGACGATGACCTCGACTAGGCAAGCAGCCGAAACGAATAGACACCGACGATGATCTCGACTAGGCGAGCAGCCGAAAGCGAACGCCCAGCGCGCGATAGGTGCGGGCCGCGCGGGTATCGCGCGAGACGAGCTCGATCTCGTGCTCCAGCGCGGTGAGCGCGATCAGCCCGTCGTAGGCAGACCCGCCACTAACGCCGGCAGCGGCAAGGCGGCTGGAAAGCGCGGCGCAGGAGGTGGCGCTGAGGGTGAGGTAGGCATGCGGAAGCCGAGCCTTGAGCACGGCGGCGGCGGTGGCCGCCTCGGCCCTGTGCGGCGGCGGCAGCCGCGTGAGGACGCTGTAGGCCTCGAGCGCTACGTGCGCGACCGTCGCGGTACAGGCGCCGAGAGCATCGGCGGCTGGCTGGTGCGTGTCGTGGTCACTGAGAAGCGCGGGCAGCACGACGCTGGTGTCGGCGGCGGAGCTCAATGGCGCTCGCGCACCGCTTCGAGCGCGCTGCGCAGCTTGGCGTCAGTGATGGGCGTGCCGGTCGGCGCGAAGGACGGCCCGTGGGACCCTTCGACCACAGCGGGCGGCTCGCTGAGGACCGACAGCTCCAGGTGCCCGTCGACAACTTCAATCTCAAGCGGCGTCGCAGGCGAGATCCCCAGCTGGTCGCGCAGCGGCTTGGGAACCACCACGCGACCGGCTCTGTCGATTGCCACGTGCATGGTAGGAGGGTACCACGGGGATGGCAGCGATGTGGATCGACCCGCTGTCCTGAGCCCGCCGAACGGACCCCCGCGCGCTTAGACCCTGAGGACGGCGTGCGACGAGCCGTGGGGGCGCCCCGAGCTTGCCTGGCCAAGTTGGCCAAGCATCGCTATGCTGTTTTGCCATGTCGAGCTACAGCATCGGTGAAGCCAAGACGCAGCTGTCAAAGCTGGTGCACCTGGCGGAGAACGGCGAGGAGGTGGTACTGCGCCGCGGACAGAAGCCGGTGGCACAGGTGGTGCCGATTGCCGCGCAGGAGAGCGGAGCGAGGCGCAAGCCGGGCCGGATGCGCGGCCGGGTGAAGCTGCACGAGGACTTCGAGGAGTGGCCGCCGGATGTGGCGCAGGCGCTGGGCATCCGCGACTGATGCGCGTGCTGCTCGACACACACGCCCTGCTGTGGTGGCTAGGCGCAGACGAGCAGCTCTCAGAAGCAGCGTACGGCGCGATCGAGACCGCCGAGAACCCGCTGGTGGGCGCTGGCACGCTCGTGGAGATCGCGATCAAGCGCTCGCTGGGCAAGCTGGACATCGACCCCGACTGGCCCGAGCAGGCAAGTGCGGACGGCTTCGCCGTCCTGGGAATCAGCTGGAGCCACGCGACACGCCTACAGGACCTCCCGTACCCCACTGTGGCCGGCCGCCCCCACCGCGACCCCTTCGACCGCCTGCTGGCGGCGCAGGCGCTGACCGAGCGAATCCCGATAGTCACCCGTGACCCCGCGCTGGCGATCTACGGCGCGGCGACCGTCTGGTAGGTCCGGCACAGGTTAAGAGAGGCTCCGCTTCGCTCCGCCGTGGGGGCCGCGTACTGCGCCGATCGCGCGAAAAAAGCAACCCTCAACAAGAAACGGGGCGTAAGCTGAACGTCAGGGCCGCAGAAGCTCGATGCGGCAGCGCAGCCCCTCGACCTTGACCCAGTCGCTGTCAGCGCAGACGACGGTCTCCACCTGCTCGCTGAGATCGGCGGTGGCGAGGATCAACGCGTCGGGCATGCGCAGCGAGCGGCGGGCGCCGCGCAGGGCGCCGGCGCGGGCGGCAACGGCGCGATCGACGGGCAGGAGCTCACGGATGAGATCTGCGAAGAAGCCGGAGACCGCCTCCTCGGGGTGGTGCCCGAGCGCGACACCGGTCATGACCTCGGCGTAGCCGACGGCGGAGGCAGCAAAGACGCTCCTGGCGCCGGCCTCCCTGAGGCTCGCGACGGCGACGTCGTGCAGGGCGTCGTCGCGGTCAAGGAAACCGACGATCACCGTGGTGTCGAGGAGGATCACTCCCACTCGGCGCGCACGGCGCGCACCGCTCGACCGAGCTCACCACCGGTGCTGAGAGCGCCCGCGTAACGATCGATGAGATCGTCAAAGCGCGTCAGCAGGATCCTCCCCGTGCCCTGCACCTCGACCTGTACCACGTCCCCCTCACGCAGCCCCGCATCGCGGAACGCGCGCACCGGGATCGTCACCTGGTGCTTGCTGGAGATCCGCGTCCTGCCAGCCACACGCCCCTCCCCCCGGCCAGGACGCCGCTCCTTTACTTTTTTGGGCATCGGTAAAGCGTAACACGTCTGGAGAGGCTCCGCTTCGCTGCGCCGTGTGGGCCGCGCACTGCGCCGATCGCGCGGGTCTGTCGATCGCGCCATAGGGTCTCCTGCCGCCTCTAGAATCGACCTCAATGACCACACGCGAGAAGGCGCACAAGCTGCTGGACGAACTGCCGGAGTCCGAGATCGAGCCGGTGCTCGACTTCATCGCCTCCCGCAATACAGGCGAGGTGGACGAGTGGGGCGACCTCTCCAAGCTGCACGAGGTCGCGTTCGGCGAAACGATGCGCCGACTCGCCGACGAGGAGCGCGAGGCCGGACACGAGCCGTGGTGAGCCGCGGCGAGATCTGGTGGGCCGAACACCCCGACTGGGGACGCCGGCCGGCATTGGTCCTGACTCGCCAGGAGGCGATCGGGAACCTGAACGAGGTCTTGCTGGTCCTGGCCACCACCACCATCCGCGAGCTGCCCACTGAGGTCGAACTCGGCCCAGAAGACGGGATGCCGCGGGTCTGCGTACTGAACCTCGATCACACTGACACGGTCGGCAAGGGCCACCTAACCGAACGCATCACAGCGCTCGGACCTGAGCGGATGAACGAAGTCTGCCGGGCGTTGAGCGCAGCCACGGGCTGCTGAAGATCGAACTGTCCCTCGCCAGCCTGGCGGCGTAGCTGACTCCCAAGCCCGCCGCCAGGCCCATCGCTCCCGCTACTTCTTCTTGCGGTGCTTCTTCGCCTTGGGCTTCTTCTTCTTGGCCTTGCCGCATCCGGTGACCTGGA
>DATBPO010000091.1:0-13226 GCA_036561265.1 Solirubrobacteraceae bacterium
ACGCTCGTCGACCTGTCTTCGCCGCGCCTGGACAGCGCACTAAAGAGCGAGCCCGACATCGTCAAGATCAACGACTGGGAGCTCGCGGAGTACATGTGCGGGCCGGTGTCCACGCCCGCGCAGATGCAGGCCGGCGTGCAGCGCCTGCACGATTCCGGGGCGCGCAGCGTAATCGTGACGCGCGGCGAGCTGCCAGCGCTGGTGCTGCACGAGGGTCGCTTGATCGAGCTCACCCCGCCCCACTTCGAGCACGGCTTCCGCGAGGGCTGCGGGGACTCGATGATGGGCGCGCTGGCGGCGGTACTTGCGCGGGGCGAGAGCTTCGAGCGCGCGCTGCAGCTGGGTGCCGCGGCGGGTGCCGCGAACTTCCTGCGCCGCGGCCTGGGAGGCGCCTCGCGCGAGGTCGTGGAGCAGCTGGCCGACCGCGTTGTGCTGCAGGACTGCCCCGCGGTTGCGAGGGCCTGAGCGGCGTTTGAGTACCTGCGGTGGCGGGAGCGTTAGGCGGCGCTTGGAGCACTATTCACCCAGCCGTCCGGCCCGGCCAACGCTCGACCGCAGCGGTCTGACCGCCTCTTGACAGAGACGGCTATGATGTCAAGCAGGGTCGAAGTGGACGCAGGACCACCGCACCGTCGTGTGGCCTGCGTCCGCGGAACGGGGAGGACCGTGGCAAGCAACACCGTCTACCACCGCCTGCCGAGCGCCGATGCGGCGTTCCTGCACATGGACCGGCCGACCAACCTGATGGTCATCAACTTCGTGATGCTCTTCGACGAGCGCGTGGAGGTACAGCGGCTGCGCGCGGTCATCGCTGCGCGGCTGCTCGATCGCTATCCACGCTTTCGCCAGCTCGTGGTGGGGCGCCGCCCGCCGCTGCGCGGACCCTCCTTCGTGGAAGACTCCGACTTCCAGCTGCACCACCACGTGCACCACCGCGAGCTGCCGGCGCCTGGCGACGACACCGTTCTGCGGGAGCTCGTAAGCGACCTGGTCACCTCGCCACTGAAGCGCTCAAGGCCACTGTGGGCCATGCACCTGCTCGACCGCCCCGCCGCAGGCAGCGCACTGGTCGTGCGTATACATCACTGCATCGTCGATGGCATCGCGTTGGCGCAACTGATGCTGTCGCTCACCGACGCAACGTCAGATGCACCGGCCGATGCGCCGCTGTGGCAGGACGCGCTCGTGGCGGCCCGTACCTCGCACGTGCGCGCGTCCCGGCGCGAGCGGGTGCGTGGGACACTCGCCGGCGCGAGCGCCAATACCCAGGCGCTGGCCAAGCTGCTATTCACGCTCCCGGACTCAAAGACGGCCCTGCGCGGCCGGCTGGGCGCGCACAAGCGCGTCGCGTGGACCGAGCGGCTGGACCTGGCGCTCGTGAAGGCCACCGCGCGCGCGCAGGGGGCCAGCGTCAACGACGTGCTGCTCGCGGCCGTGTGCGGGGCGCTGCGCCGCCATATGCTGGAATGCGGCGGAGAGCCCCGGGCGATCAGGACGCTCGTGCCCTTCAATCTGCGGCCCCTGGAGGAGCCGATCCCGCGCGATCTGGGTAACCGCTTCGGGCTGGTGTTCCTGACACTGCCCGTGGATGTGGAGGGTCGACGGGAGCGCCTGCAGGAGCTCAAGCGCAGGATGGGCGCGATCAAGAGCTCGCGCGAGGGTCCGGTCTCCTACGCGATCCTCAAGGCGATGGGCCTAACCGCGCCGCGCGTGGAGAGCCGCATCGTGGACATCTTCACGGCCAAGGCCAGCGCCATGACCACCAACGTACCCGGCCCGCGCGAGCGGGTCTACATGGCCGGTACGCGCCTGGGCGCGGTGCTGGTGTGGGCGCCCGTGTCGGGCAGCGTGGGCATGACCGTGAGCATCTTCAGCTACCACGATGGGGTGACGATCGGGCTGCTGGCGGATGCCGGCCTGGTGCCCGAACCCCAGGCGATCGCGCGCTACGCCGAAGAGGAGCTCACAGAGCTCGCCGGCCTTGCCCCGCAGTCCCTCACCACGGCCGCGTGAGGGCCTCTCCCTGCACCTATTCACCACGGCAGTTGTGTGAGGCCTCCCCCTGCACCTCCTCACCACGGCGGCGTGAGGGCCTCTCCGCGCAGCACCGCCCACGGCGCCTCCAAGGCAATCCAGCGCACGCGCGCGGGAGGTAGCACGTCGGCCAACAGTTCATGTCCCTCGCTGAGCCGGACGGGGCGGCCCGCCAGCGCGGAGTGGGAGTCCGAGCCGAGCAGATGCACGAGCCCGTCGCGCGCGAGGCGGCGCACGAACTCCCCGCCGGCATCCTTGGCAATGAACTCCGCCGTCCACTGGATCAGCGCGCCGCGGGCGACCAGCTCCAGCAGGCGCTCCTCCAGATCCGCGCCCGCGTGGCGCTCGGGGTGCGCGAGGATCGTGCGCACGCCCTGTTCGGCGAGGTGCTCAACGAGGCCCTCAAGCTCGGCGCCGAGCGGGCCGGGGGCGGGCTCCAGCAGCACCCAGCCACCGCCGCCGAGCGAGAGTGCGTGCAGCTCGGCAGGGGAGAGGGCGCCTGCGGCGTGCTGGCCGATCTCGCCTCCCGGCACCACACGCACGGGCACGCCCTCGCGCTCGAGCTCCTCCCCCAGCGCCGCGACGCGCGCGGGGAGCTCGTGGATGCGCACATCGTGGTCGTCGCGGATGTGCGGCGTCGCGCACACGACCGCGATGCCGTCGGCCTGCGCCTGGCGCGCCATTGCCACGCTGTCGGCGAGGCTCCGGGCGCCATCGTCGAGCTCGGGCAGGATGTGACAGTGCACATCAACCAGCCCCATGGGGGCGGATTCGCCGCTCAGCTGCTCGAAATTATGCGGAGATAGCGGCAAGACTGCGTGCAGGACTGGATTAGGGCGCGCGACGCTGCAAGCCTAGGGTAAGAGGGAGAGATCGCACTCCGTGAGAGATGCAGGCCGCAGGTGTCGTAGCGGTATGGGTTCGTTGATATTCATCCTGGCCCCCACACTCGGGGTGATGTGCCTGGCAACCGGGTTTGTGGTCGCGCTCGGACTCGTCGCGGCGCGCGCCGACGAGCACTTCGAGCGGCAACTGGCGCAGGAGCGCACACAGGCGCTACAGGCGCTGTCGAGGACCGGCGGCAGCGGGCCGGGGGTCTACGCGCCGCCGCCGCCGGAAGTGGCAACGGCCATGGCTGTCGCCAGCACCACAAGCGTCGCCGTGATCCCAATCACCAGCCTCACGCCCGCGGAGTTGGAGGGAAAGTCGGGACGCATGCGACCGATACCCATCGACAGCAGGAACGCCCACACCACCAGCGCGCCGCCGGCGATATAGAAGGGCACCTTGCTCTTCTCGGCCCCCAGCACGGGGGTCAGGTGCAGCAGTGTGGCAAGCATCGGACGCGAGCGTAACGGATCACGGGGCGGGTATGCTGCGCGCACTATGCCCGACGCGGTGCGCACACCCGATGAGGTGCTGCAGGGTCTGCCCGACTTTCCCTTCCAGCCCTACTTCCGCGAGGTGCAGGGCCTGCGTCTGGCACATATCGACGAGGGCGAAGGCAAGCCGGTGGTGTTCCTGCACGGCGAGCCGACCTGGTCGTTTCTGTGGCGCAAGGTGATCCCGCCGGTGCGCGACGCCGGCTTTCGCTGCATCGCGCCGGACCTCGCCGGCTTCGGGCGCTCAGACAAGCCAACGGACATCGGTTTCTACAGCTACGACCGCCACACAGAGATGACCGCGACGCTGCTTGAGGACCTCGACCTGCGCGAAGCCACGATGGTGGTGCACGACTGGGGCGGACCGATCGGCCTGCGCCTGGCGATCGAGCAGCGCGAGCGCATCGAGCGGCTGGTGATCCTCGACACGGGCCTCTTCACCGGACACCAGAAGATGGCCGAGGCCTGGACGCTGTTCCGCGACTTTGTGGAGCGCACCGAGGACCTGCCGGTGGGCTTCCTCGTCAAGGGTGCCTGCAAGAGCGACCCCGGCGAGGAGGTGATCGCGGCCTACGACGCCCCTTACCCCAACCCGGAGTCCAAGGCAGGCGCGCGGGCCTTCCCGCTGATGATCCCCCTTACTCCCGAGGCGCCCGGGGCCGCTGCCGGGCAGCGCGTGCTCGATGAGTTGCTGGGCGACCGCCGTCCGACGCTGATGCTGTGGGCCGACTCCGATCCCGTGCTGCCGCTCGCCACCGGCGAGCGCTTCGCCGCCGCCATCGGGCGCGAGCCGCCACGCACGATCGAGCACGCCTCGCACTTCCTGCAGGAGGACCAGGGGCCGCTGATCGGCGGGCTGATCGCGGAGTGGCTCACCGCCGCCGGGTGAGCAGCTGGTGGCTCAGCCGGAGGGCCTTGGACGGTCAGCGGCCTACTGCGGCGGGTTGATCTGCGCCGGCTCGCTGCCGGCCTGGAGTCCCGGCTCCGAGCGTGCGGCGCGCAGTTCGTAGTCCTTGCGGATGTCGCTGTTGGCGCCGGCCAGCACGCGGTCGGCCTTCATCGCGCGCGCCATGCCCTCTGACAGGCGGCGCGGCAGCAACACCGACAGGGCGCTGGTGCGCTTGGAGCGCTTGGGTACCCACACGTCGACGATGCCGTGCTGTAGGGCGTCGACGATCGCGTCGGCCACGTCGGAGGGCTGCAGCGTGGAGAGACCACGCGCCTCACCGAGGCCCGAGCCGAGCTCGGTATTTACGACGAAGGGCATCACGTAGCAAAGGTCGATGTGGGCACCCATCAGGCGTAGCTCGCCGCGCACGGCCTCGGTCAGGCCGACGACCGCGTGCTTGGTGGCCGAGTAGGTGGCGCCGCCGGGAGCGCCGAACTTGCCGGCCTGCGAGGAGATGTTCACGATCGAACCGCGGTCGCGCGGGATCATGCGCTCGAGCGCCAGCTTCATGCCGGTGATGACGCCGTGGATGTTGATGTCCACCATGCGCTTAGCCGTCAAATCATCCTCATCGATGAAGCGCCCAATCTGCATGATGCCGGCGTTGTTGACGAGCACATCGATCGGCCCCAGCTGCGCTTCGGCCTCGTCGAGGAACTTTACGAAGGACTCATGTGAGGTCACGTCCACCGGCAGCGCCACGGTACCCGCGCCGAGCTCCGCCGCCGTGGCCTGCGCCGTTGCCAGATCGACGTCGCCGATCGCCACGCGCATCCCCTGGCGGATGAAGGCCTGCGCGGTGGCACGACCGATGCCGCGCGCGGCGCCGGTGATCGCGGCTGTCTGTCCGGCAAGGATGCGGGGCTGCTTGGCCATCTGGGCCTCCTGGTCTGGGTGTCCCGGTCGGGGCTGAGCTTGGATCGCGGGCGCGCAGGACGAGCTGCGGAAACTCCGCTGAGAGCCAAAACTAGCGCACCTTCGGCGCTTCTGGTGGGTTTCAGTGCATGGTCATCTGCTTTCGAGGACGGCAGGGGCCGCCGGAGAGGGGCACCGGCCCCGGGCGATCCACGGCGTCGCCCGGGTCCGTGTGTGCTCCCACCCAGTAGGCTGATGCGGTGCCTGCCTTTCACTTCCAGGACCAGCGCATCGCCTACACCGAGTACGGCGGTGGCCCGGCCGCTGTGGCCGCCAATGGCAAACGCGCGCGCACGGCCCGCTCCGCGCCGGCGGCCGCGCGCCCGGTGATCCTCGTGCACGGCCTGCTGCTCTCGCAGGAGATGCACCGGCCGTTGGCCGAAGACCTCGCCGCACGTGGGAATCGCGCGATCACGATCGACCTCTTGGGCCACGGCGCCTCGGAGCGACCGAGAGACATGTGGCGCTACTCGATGAGCTTCTTCGCCGATCAGATCGTGGCGCTAATGGATCACCTCGAACTGGAGCAGGCGGTCGTGATGGGCACCTCGCTGGGGGCCAATGCGGCGCTTGAGATCGCGCTGAAAGCGCCCGAGCGCCTGCGCGGCATGGTGATCGAGATGCCCGTGCTCGACAACGCGCTGCCCGCCGCCGCGGTCACCTTCACCCCCATCCTGCTCGCGCTGACCTTCGGCGAGCAGATCATGAAGCTCGTCGCCAGCGGCGCCCGCGCGGTGCCCCGGCAGCTGCTGCCCCACTATGGAAACGTCGTGCTCGACCTGGTGCGCCAGGAACCCGGCCCCGGGGGTGCGCTGCTGCAGGGTCTCTTCTTCGGTCGCATCGCCCCCCACCGCTCGGAGCGGCGCACCTTCAAGACGCCCGCGCTTGTCATCGGCCACCGCCGCGACCCAGTGCACCCCTTCTCCGATGCCGGTCAGCTGGCCGAGGAGCTCCCCAACGCCCGCCTGCTGCAGGCCGACTCGCTGGTGGAGCTGCGCCTGAAGCCCGAGCGGCTCACCGAAGAGATCGCAGCGTTCCTCGATGAGGTGTGGGCGGCGCCACGGCCACGCGCCAAGCGCTCACCCGCGAACTCGCGGCGGTCTGCCGCTCAGACCAAGCCCGCCACCGGACAGACCAAGCCCGCCGCGGCGAGCTAAACGCCGCTTCGCGCCCTCAGCCCCCCGGCGGATACGGCACGACTTCGCCGATGCTGATGTGCCCCGGTGCCGTGGGGGTGCCGACGGCCGCTGCGGGGGCCATCGTGAACCAGAGCACGATGAAGCGGAAGGTCTTGCCGCCCGTGCCGAGCTTGATCGTGGCGGTTTTCTTTTTGACCAGATGGCTGGGGGTGAGCTTGGTCCAGCCTGGATCGACGATCGTGGCGGGAATCGTGCTGGCGTTCGAGCCGAACACTTCAAGCGTCATGCCCGGCATGGGGGTGTGCAGTTCCAGGGTGCCCAGGTGGCGCGCCGTCTTGAGGTCGAGCGCGAGGCCCGCGGCCATATGGGGAGCCGAGCTCGGTGGCACCGTGGCCGTCCACGCCGTGCCGGTTTCGCCGTCGATCGCCAGGCCGGGGTCGCCGAAGTAGGAGTCGGGGTAGCCCGAGGGGTTGTAGGTGGAGGCCGCGTCGGTGTCCAGCAGGATCGGGTTGGCCGCGGGGCTCGGTTCGGTTGCCCCCGTGGTGGGCGTTTTGACCGGCGTGCTCGGTTCGTTCGTGGGTGTGCTGCCGGTGTTGGTGGGGTTGGGCAGCAGCGTCGAGCGCGAGGGGGTATGCGGCGTGGGCACGAGCGCGGGCAGCCTGGGAGGCTTGATCGTGCTCGGGGGCAGGCCCGTGCTTGAGCTGCCGGAGCCCGTGCCAAAGGCCGTGCTCGGCGTGGTGGTGCTCGGCGTGCTCGTCGGCGGCGGCGTGTTCAGCGTGGAGGGCGGCGTGGTGCCGGGCGTGCTCGGCGTGGTGGACACCGGCACTTGCGCGATCAGCACGTGCGTGGGCGGTTTGCTGGGCTTCTGGCTGAGCGCCGCATACGCCGCCGTCCCCGCCCCCGCCAGCAGGATCACGCCGACCGCCGCCAGCACCGCCAGGGGACGCCAGTCGGTCTCCCGCATCAGGCCCCCGGACGCGGCGGCGCCGCACTGCAGGCACCACTCCTGATCCTCGGCCAGCGTCGCGCCGCAGCTCTTGCAAGCACGCCGCTCCTGCGGTGGCGGCTGCATCGCGCCGTAAGGAGAGCCGTTGCCGTTCGCTGTGGCAGCTGGCGAAGAAGCGGCCTGCGGCTGCTCAGATGCAGTCGGTTTGTCTGCCAGCAGCGGGTTCACCGTCACTGATTCTTGCACCTTTGGAGCCGTCACCCGCCGGGTAGGATCTCGCGCCCCGTGGGCTGCAGGTGCTCGTCGAGCTCGAGCTGCCAGTAGTAGCGCGTGAAGGTGCGCCCCGCGTTGAACTCGCCCACGTGGGGTTTCACCGCCTCGCCGCCGGCCATGCGCACGATCAGCTCGGGGTAGCTGCGGCCCGCAAGCGCCGCGTATACGGGCGCCGGGAAGGCGCCGCCGAAGCGCGTGTTGACATCGGTGATGCCCAGGCCCAGCTCGGGGTCGCGAAAGACCTGAATGGTGGCGGGGCCGCGCACCGCAAGCGCCTCCATCACGCGCTGGCCCATCTGGATCAGCTCCGTGTCGCGCACCACGCGCCCCTTGATCGACTCGCCCCCGCGCGACTCTTCCATCGTGCGCGGGATCGCGTTGAGGCAGCGGCCCTCAAGGTCCCCGAGGCAGTCGATCGAGAGCTCCGGCCCGCCCATGGCGCGCTGCACCATCGTGGGCTCCCGCACATAGTTCACGAAGAAGTCCTTCTGCGCGCGATCGTGGGCGAGGTGGATCGAGCGCGCTCCCGAGCCCCGTCGCGGTTTGACCATCACCGGGTAGCTCGCAGGCTCCTGCTCGGGCAGCACTGTCGGCGGCGAGGGCAGGCCCAGTTCCTCCAGCAGCAGATGCGTCTCGTACTTGTCATACGTGCGCCGCGCCACCTCGCTGCTGGGCACGAGCGCTGGCAGCCTGCCTTCCTCGCGGGCGCGCGCGAGCACCTCGATGTCGAGGTCGGTCAGAGGGATCACTGCGCCCACCCCGTGCTCCGCGCATAGGAGCTCCAGCGCCGGCACGTACTCGGGGTTCTCGATCAGGGGCACGGAGACGCGCACGTGCGCCGCGTACTGCGCCGGCGCCAGGGGATTGGGGTCGGCCGCCACGGTCTTCGTGAGCGCCGCGAAGCTACAGACGATGTCGTAGCGCTTGCCTACGCCCGTGAGCAGCACCGCCGCCGTCGGCCTCATCGCAAAGCTCCAGGCACAGAGCAACGCGGCCCACACGGCGGAGCGAAGCGGAGCCTCTCCTGATGGTCTGTTGGGCCAGGCCTCCAGCAGACCGGGGAGGAGGGGGTGCTCATGCCCAGCCCCCGGTCTGACCCTTGTACAGCCCCGCGCCCCCCAGCACCATCGCGGGGGTGCGCTTGAGGATCTCCAGGTCAAGGCGCCAGGAGCGGTGCTCGATGTAGTAGAGGTCGAGCTCGATGCGCTCGCTCCAGGGCAGCGCGGCGCGGCCGTTGACCTGCGCCCAGCCGGTGATGCCGGGGCGGATTGCCAGGCGCCCGCGCTGGCGCTCGTCGTAGGCGGCCACCTGGTGGGGCAGCGTGGGGCGGGGGCCGATCAGCGACATCTCGCCGCGCAGCACGTTAAGCAGGTTGGGCAGCTCATCCAGGGAGGTGCGCCGCAGCAGCGCCCCCACGCGCGTGATGCGCGCGTCGTTCTCGTTCACCGCCAGGCCCGCGCCGATGTGCTCGGCGCCTTGCACCATCGTGCGCAGCTTGAGCACGTCGAACTCGCGGCCCTTCAGCCCCACGCGGCGCTGGCGGTAGATCGCGGGGCCCGGGGACTCCAGGCGGATCGCCAGCATCGCCAGCGCAACCAGCGGGGCGCTTACCAGCAGCACCGTCCCGGAGACGGCTATGTCGATCGCGCGTCGGATCATCGCGGGCATTCTCGCAGTGTGCGACGGGCACGACCTGGCGCTGTGCGACAGCCGGCCCCTCACCGCGTCCCCTCCGCCGCCTCCCACGCCGCGCTGGTGCCGTGGCGCAGCCAGTCCCAGAGGCCGAGTGCGAGGGCGGCGGTGGTGAGCACGTAGTAGCGGGCGATGAGCAGTGGGCGCACGCGGATCAGGCCGCCCAGGCCGGCGGACGCAAACAGCACGACCTGCAGCGTGAGCGTGACGGTGTACACGCTGTCCCCTGGGTGGATGGGTCCCGTACCCCCGGGCGGGTAGGCAAGCACGAGCGCGAAGTTGGCCGCGAACGCCAGGAGGTGCAGGAAAGCCGTGCAGTAACGCAGTACGCGGTGGGAGAGGATCATGAGCGCGTAGGCCACGCCGTAGCCGCGCGGGTCGAGCATGCCGCCGCGCAGCACGATCGGCCAGGTGTGGCTCATCATGCGCCGCTTGCGCGCGAGCTCGCCCTCGATCGAGGGCACCATCTTCTCGCTGGCGCGCGCGCCGGGCACGTAGACGGCGCGCCAGCCACGCTTGACCATGTTAAAAGGGAAGGAGAGATCGTGGCCCATAATGGGGTCGACCACGATGTAGGACGCACGCCGCGTGGCGTAGATCGCGCCGTTGCCGGCGGTGATGGAACGCAGGCGCGACTCGGCCAGACGCTGGGCCATCTCGTAGCGCCAGTAGAGGCCCTCCTGGTTCGTGGCCCCGACGCCGTCGGCGGCTTGCACAAAGCGCACCTGCCCGCAGGCGTAGCCCACGCGCTCCTCGCCGAAGGCCCCCACGAGCGCACGCAGCGCGCCGGGCTCCCACAGCGAGTTGGCGTCGCTGAAGGCCACGATCTCCCCGCTGGCGCCCGCGACGGCGGCGTCCTGCGCGCGGATCTTCCCCCCGCGCGGCAGCTCCAGCACGAGGTCCGCCCCGGCCTCGCGCGCGCGCGCCGCGGTCGCGTCCGTGCACCCGTCGCAGGCCACGATCACCTGCAGAAGCGCGCGCGGGTAGTCGAGCGCCAGCGCGTTGCGCACCTTCGCAGCGACGACCGACTCCTCGTCGTGCGCGGCGACGATCAGCGACACGCTGGGGAGGGCCGTCTCGTTCGCCGCCACCGACTGCCCGTCAGGGTTGGGAAGGGCTCCGCTTCGCTCCGCCGTGTGGGCCGCGTCCCCCGCAAATCGCTGCGGTCGCAGGACGCGCGCGAGCAGCGCCAATACCACGGCGTAACCCAGCTGCGTCCAGACAATCAGGGCAAGCGTGCTCCACAACACGATCTCCAGGGCGGTACGCATCAGAGGTAGACGACCTCGACCCCCAGTCGCTCGTAGACCGCCTCCGCGCGGCGGTCACAGCTAAGCAGGCGGTAGCCGTGGTGCGCAGCGGTTACGCCGACGAGCGCGTCGTACACGGCGCCGCCTGCGATCGAGAGGCCCGCCAGCCGGTCGATCAAGCCGCGCCTAGGGCCGTCGGGCAGGGCTCACCGGCGAATCTGTTCCAGCGTTTCGCGCACCATCTCGGCTGTCAAAGTCGGCATCTCGCAGTCGGCGACTGCGACCAGCTGACCTTCGCGTTCCTCCAGGTGGATCGGTGTTGCCCGCGGTTCGATCTCCAAGCGCCCATCGACGGCGCTCAGCTCTAGCTTCTGCCCGGGCCTGAAGTGCAGCTCTTCGCGCAGGCGCTTCGGGATGACGATGCGCCCGGCGGAATCGATGGTTGCCACCATGGCAGAAATATACCATCGCAACTGGCTACCCCACATGCAGTACCTTCGCCTTGACACCGGGCGCCCCCGCGATGCCTCCGTCCAGCGTCAGCAGCGTGGCGCTCAGACGCTCGGCGAGCGCGACGTAGAGGCCGTCGTAGAAGCTGAGGTTCGCGCGCAGCGCCCACGCACGCGAGAGTAGGCCGCGGTGGGAGGCCCGGCGCAGCGGAAGGTCCGCCAGATCCTCCAGGGCACCGCGCGCCGCAGTCACGCTCAGCTCACCGGCGAGGACGCCCCGGCGCAGGACGTGTCCGACCTCGGCGTCCAGGAGGTGCGGGGCCCACAGCGCCTCGTATGGCGCCAGTAGATGAACCCGCACCGCCTCGGCGTGCTCAGCGGTCGTCAGATATGCGACCAGCGCCGAGGCATCGACGACGAGCACCAGGTCAGTCCTCGCGGACCTCGCGCAGAGCCGAGACGATCGTCTGTGCCCGCATCCGCGACGGGCCACGAGCGCGGACGCGCGCGTCGATCTCCTCGATGCTTGGGGCCGACGCCGACTGCACGAGATCGCGCTTGATGTAGTCCGACAGCGACATCCCGGCCGACGCGGCCCTCGCCTTCAACGTCCGGTGCACTTTGTCGGGGACGTTGCGGACCTGAATCATGGAGGATGACATGTGCAGCACACTATCACATGTGCGGCACACGTGTTGCTCTCGGGCGTCGAGTCAGTGCTGCGTCTGCACCTGAATGGCCTCGCCCACCTGCTGCCCCTTGCCGGTGAGCCGCCAGGCGTTGGGCTCGCCCTTGACGGGACCGCGACCGACGTTCTCGATCAGGCCGAGCGTCTTCAGGCGCGAGAGCAGCTTGGAGATCTGGCCCTGGTCGGAGACATCGGCGGCGTCCGCCAGCGCACGGTTGCTCGCGCCGGGGCTCTGCGCGACCGCCAGCAGCACGCGCACGGTGCGGTAGGTGAGGCGCATGTCGAGCTCCCTGAGGGGGTCCCGGTTATGCCCGCGCGGGCGCTTGGGCCGCGGCGCCGCCGGTCGCTCGATCTCGCGCGTGGCCGCCGCCATGCCTTCGTAGGGCAGCACGATCATGCCCATCAGCGGGCCGAGCAGCGCGGCGAAGGAGTCGGCGGTAAAGCCCCCCGCGGACCGCACGGCGGCAGGGCCACCGGACTGCGCCCCGGTGGTGCGCAACGGTTCGGTCAGCCGCGCGTGCAACACCGAGGACACGGCGCCGATCACGCCCTCAGCCGTCAGGGGCGGGGGCTCGCGGGACGCGCGGGTCCGGCTCTCCCCGTGCCCCTCATCGAGCGCATGCTTGACGACCGCGACGACGCGCGCCCGGCGCTCCAGTGCACGGGGGCCGGCGGCAAGGGACTCCACGATGCACAGCCTGCCCACCTCGGGCTCCTCGTCGAGGAACTCCAACAGCTCCGCCAGCGCCGCCCGGATGCGATCGCGCCAACGCGTCTCACCCTCATACGCCGGCAGCACCTGCGCAGCGATCCGCGCCGTGGCGTCCTCGAACGCCGCCAGAAAGCACGCTTCGCGGTCCTCGAACAGTTCGTAGAACGTGCGCCGGGACACGCCGCTGCGCGCCACGACGTGCGCGACCGTCACATTCGCGGCCCCCCGCTCGGCCGCGACCTCCGTCATCGCCCCCAGGATCCGCGCGCGCTGGATCTCACTGACCTTTTCCCGGCCCACACCGCTGGTTTCGCGGCCCTTGCCGGCGGTGCTCCCGGAGCGCGTCTGCTTGCGCGCCCCGGCCCTGCGCTCAGGAGAGGACACAGTCATCCCTCCCGCCTACTTTCCCTTCTTCTTGCGGTGCTTCTTGGCCTTGGCTTTCTTCTTGGCCTTGGGGCAGCCGGTGACCGCGATCTTCGTGTTCTGCTTGATCTGCGCTCCGTTCTGGCCGGTCAGCGTTGTCGGCATTACGAGGCTCGTGCCGCAGAGGTTGCCCTTGGCCTTGGGGGGGAGGACAGCTGTGAGGCCGGAGTGGGGTCCCTCGGGCAGCTTTAGCTCGAACGAGCTGATCGGTGCGTCGGGTACTGCGTTGAACGCGCTGCTTGTGATGCTCTTCTTGATGTTGATGCTGCCAGTGAGTTCGAGCTTGACGCCTTCGCCCTGCAGGATCACCACTAGGTCGGGGAACGCCGCGCCACCGTGGGAGACCAGGTAAGCCGGGCCCGTGAACGCGCTCG
>DATBPO010000092.1:0-7567 GCA_036561265.1 Solirubrobacteraceae bacterium
AATCTCTGTGGCACGAGCCTCGTGATGCCGACAACGCTGACCGGGCAGAACGGCGCCCAGATCAAGCAGAACACCAAGATCGCCGTCACAGGCTGCGGCAAGGCAAAGAAGAAGGCCAAGGCCAAGAAACACAAGAAGAAGAGGAAGTAGGCGGGAGGGATGCCTGTGTCCTCCCGTGAGCGTGGGGCCGGGGCGCGTAAGCGGGCGCGTCCCGGGGATGGTCGCGGTGGCGGCGTGTCCCCTGCCCGTGGCGGCAGTGGGGGTACTACTGGAGGAGGGGCATCTCCGGGCGGTCGTGGCCGCGGCGGCGAGACCTCAAGCGTGGGGCGCGAGAAGGTCTCGGAGATTCAGCGCGCGCGGATGATCACGGCGATGGCCGAAGTCGCGGGGGAGCGGGGGGCGGCTAACGCGACGGTCGCGCATGTCGTGGCGCGCTCGGGGGTGTCGCGCAGGACGTTCTATGAAATGTTCTCCGATCGCGAAGACTGCCTGGCGGCGGCGTTCGCTGAGGCTGTGGAGCGGGCGGGGCGGCGGGTGCTGCCGGCGTATGAGTCGGAGCGCGGGTGGCAGTCCCGGCTGCGGGCTGGGATTGCGGCACTGCTGCTGTTTCTGGAGGACGAACCGGACATGGGCCGGCTGCTTGTGGTCGAGGCGTTGGGTGGTGGGCCGAGGGTGCTCGCGCACCGCGCGGAGATCCTCGCCAGGCTCGTGGAGGTCGTGGACGAGGGGCGCGAGCTGGCGAAGGTGCCGCCGCCGCCGCTGACGGCTGAGGGGGTGTTGGGGGGCGCGTTTGCGCTGGTGCACGCGCGCCTGTCGATGCGCGATACCGCGCCGCTGACGGATTTGCTCGGGCCGCTCATGGGCCTGATCCTCGGCCCCTACCTCGGGCCGGCGGCCGCGCGCAAGGAGATCGACCGGCCCGCGCCGAAGCTCACCAGGGCGGCCCGCCGCGAGCACTCCGACCCGCTCAGGGGCCTCGATATGCGCCTCACCTACCGCACGGTGCGTGTGCTCGTCGCCGTCGGCTCACAGCCCGGGGCGTCGAACCGCACGATCGCCAACGCCGCCGGCGTCGAGGACCAGGGGCAGATCTCCAAGCTGCTGCGACGTCTGGAAAGCCTCGGGCTCATCCACAACACCGGGCACGGACACGCCAAGGGCGAACCGAACGTCTGGACGCTCACCCCCCGCGGACAGGAAGTCGAGGGAGCGATCAAGGCGCAGACCGAGGGCTGAGCGCAGCACTGTCGAGCGCCGCGGTCTGCCAGCACGCGGCCCACACCGGCCGCAGGCCGTTTCCTCCTGCTTACTACAGTGAGCCGCGCAGGGCGAGCCAGATCGACTCGAACGCCATGACCTCCGCGAGCGTGTCGTAGTCGTGGTCGTAGTGGAGTACGGCAGCGCCGGTCTCTTGTGCGGCGGCCGCCACCAGGTAGTCGACGATGGGGATGCGTTGGGCGCCGGAGGAACGGTGGGCGAGCGTGCGCATGGCGGTTTCGGCGGCGCGGGCTACCGTGGGGGTGAGGGGGGCGAAGCGCAGCATAGAGAGCTCTTGCGCCAGTTCATCGAAGGTCGTGCCGTCGCGGGCACTCAGCAGGATCTCCAGACGTGCGATCGGCGAAATGCGCAGGCGATCTGCCTGCAAAGCCTGCTCCCAGTGCTTGCGTACCGAGGGATGCTGGGCGCGTGCGAACGCAGATGTGTCGATGAGCAGCGGCAGCTTGCCCCAGCCGGGGTGGCTAGGGGAGGGGCCAGGCACGGAGCTTGCCGTCGCGCAGCAGATCCCAATCGATGCCGGCGGTCTCGGGTTTTCTGAAGCGCTCGATCAGGCTGTCCATCAGCTCCTTGCGACGCTCCTCGGTCACTGGCTCCTCAGCGAGGTGGCGTGCTCCCACGAGTGCCAGTTCGCGCACCTGGCGCGAGCGTGACAGGCCCGGAGGCAAGTGCGGCGCCGCCGCGCGCAGCGCCCGTGAGAACTCTGGATCCTCGGTCACCTGGATGCGGGGATTCGGCGTCGCCATCCAGATAAGTGTACCACTGGTGTACCGCCCTACCCGAAGAACAGCTCGGCCGTCGCAAACAGCGCCGGGTCGAGCAGTTTGGGCTCGCGCAGGGCGTCTGCGAGCGGGACCTCCACCACCTCGCCCGCGTGGATGCCGACCATCACGCCGAAGCGCCCCGCCGCGACCGCCGCCGCAGCGCCTGCGCCCAGGCGGGTGGCTAGCACGCGGTCGAAGGCCGTGGGGGTGCCGCCGCGCTGCACGTGGCCGAGGATCGTGGCACGGGTCTCATAACCGGTGCGCCCCTCGATCTCGCGCTCCAGGGAGACGCCGATGCCGCCCAGGCGCGCGTGGCCGAAGGCGTCCTTGCCGGAGGCCGCGATCGTCTGCATCGTGCCCTCCAGCGGGATGGCGCCCTCGGCGACGACCACGATCGAGAAGCTGCGGCCGCGCTCGTGGCGGCGGCGCAGACGCGTGCAGACCTCCTCGATGTCAAAGGGGCGCTCGGGCACGAGGATCGCGTCGGCGCCGCCCGCGATCCCGGCGTGCACCGCGATCCAGCCGGCGTGGCGGCCCATCACCTCCACCACCATCACGCGGTTGTGCGACTCCGCGGTGCTGTGCAGGCGGTCGATCGCGTCGGTCACGATCTGCACGCTGGTGTCAAAGCCGATCGTCACGTCGGTGCCGCCGAGGTCGTTGTCGATCGTCTTGGGCACCCCCACCACCGGCACGCCCTCGGCGTGCAGCCGCAGCGCCACGCCGAGCGTGTCCTCGCCGCCGATCGCCACCAGCGCGTCCACCCCGCGGCGCTCAAGCGTTGCGCGCACCGCCGCCGTGCCATCGGCGCCCTGCGCGTAAGGGTTCGTTCGTGAGGTGCCGAGGATCGTGCCGCCGCGGGGCAGGATGCCGGCCGTGCTCGCCAGCGTCAGATCCTCGGCTGCGTCCTCTAGCACGCCCGCCCAGCCGTTGCGAAAGCCCGTTAGCTCATGGCCGCCCGCCACGCCGCTGCGCACCACCGCCCTGATGGCCGCGTTCAGGCCAGGGCAGTCGCCGCCGCCCGTCAGTACGCCTATGCGGATCGCTGCCGCCACCGCGCTAGTTTCGCACGCCTGGCGTCGGCCAGGCCCGCGCGCCTCCGGGCAGCCCCAGCAACACAAACGGGACGCCCAAATGCCTCACGCGGGGTTTTCCGCAAATACCTGTCCGGCTGTATGAAGCCGTCTCTTTGGACACATAAACAGTGGTGGAATCCTTCGGAAGGGAGTAGCCTCGGTAGCCCGTGGACGCTGCCTCCTCCCAGGGACAGGCAGGTGCCGATCGGCCGACCCCGCAGGTGCGCCTGTGCGCTTGCGATGTCGTGGCCGACGTCTCACTGCGCTCACTGCGGGACCTCGAACCGCTCTGCGAGGCCCTTGGGCAGCGCCTGCTCGAGGACTTCCCCGCCTTCGGTCAGGACGCCGAGCTCGAAGGCGAAATGCAGCGTGCGATCAGCGCCAACCTCTACCACGTATTTGAGCGCGTCATGCCCACGGGTGCGTCCGAGGCGCTCGCCACGCCGCCCGAGGCGCTGCGCTTCGCCGCCTCCGTGCTGCACCGCGGCATTGACACCGCCGATCTCATCCAGGCCTACCGCGTCGGGCAGAACCTCGCCTGGTCCTGGTGGATGGAGCGCCTCTCCGCCAGCCTCCCCGGCGAGGTCGAGGTGCTGATCGAGGCCCTGCAGGTCTCCTCCGAGCGCATGTTCTCCTACGTCGACGCCGCGATCGACAGGCAGATGAACCTTTGGGACGAGGAACGCCGCCGCCGGCTCGGCCACGACGTGCTTGCCCTCGTGCGCGAGGACCCCGAGCTGATCGGCGACTTCATCCGTCGCACGCTCGGCGCGCTTGCCGCCGGCGATACCAAGGCTGCGCGGCTGCGCGAGACCACGCTCGTCTGGCTGCGCGCCGGCTGCAACGCCACGAGCGCCGCTGCGCGCCTGGACACCCACAAGAACACCGTCCTCTACCGGCTCCAGCGCGCCGAAGAGGCCCTCGGGCACCCCCTGCTCGACGACCGCCTCGGGCTCGAGCTCGCGTTGACGCTGGCCGAGCGGCTTGGTCTGCGGATGGTGGAAGGCTAAAGCCCCTGGCCGGGCAGGAACTCGTTGGTGAACGGCGGCAGGCCGCCCGCGTTGGGGTCCGCGCGCACGAGCCCGTGCTTGAGCATCCAGCTGCCGAACGCCGCCCACTGCCCCGGTTCCTGCCAGCCGTAGGGCTTGCCGGCGCTCGTCGGCATTGTCGCGGGTAGCGTCTTTTCGATCGAGGTCTGCTGGAGCTTTGCTTCAAGGCTCGGGTTCGCCGCCAGGATCGGCTTGGCTGCCGCCGCCGGATCGGCCTTGACCTCGCGCTCGCCGCGGCTCAGCGCCTGCATGAACGCGCGCAGGTCCTGCCCGCGCTGCTTGGCCTCCGCTTCGCGCACCACTAGCACGAGCTCGTCGTAGCGCGGCACCCCCGCCTGATCCACGGGGATGGTGAGCGGGTGCTTGTGCAGCCCTTCCAGCTGCAGCGCCTCGTAGTTCCAGAAGCCGCCGATGGTGGCCGCCACCTTGCCCGAAAGCATCGCCGGCACGAGGTTGAAGCCCACGTTCACTTCCTTCACAGTGCTCGGTTCGACGCCCGCCGCGAGCAGCGCCGTCTTGAGCTCCGCCGCCTGGTAGGGAATGCCCGCCGTGCCCACCTGCTTGCCCTTCAGATCCGCCACCTTCCTCACGTGGCTTGCCGGCAGCGCGATGATCGAGGTCAGCGGGCGCTGCACCAGCGCGCCGATCGACACCAGCCGCAACCCCTGATCGCGCGCCAGCAAGAGCTCGGGCTCATAGGAGATCGCCATGTCCACCTTGCCCGCCGCCAGCAGCTGCAGCGGCTGCGCCGGGTTCGCCGGCGTCTGCGGCTTCACATCCAGGCCCACCTTGCGGAAGTCGCCGTGCGTGATCGCGGAGTACAGCGCCGCGTGGTCGGCATTGGGGAAGAAGTCCAGCATCACCGTGAACGGCTTCGTGCGCTGCGCGGCGAGCGTGTCCTGCTTCTGGCCGCAGGCTGCCAGGGCCAGGCCGCAGGTGCTCAGCGCCAACAGGAGCGCGGCGAGTTTGATTCTCAACGGACTTCTCCTTTTCGTCGGTGCGCCCAGGGAGCCAAGCGGCGCTCGGCGAGGGCGAGGGTATAGAAGCACGCGAGCGAGAGGCACGTGAGCACGGCCGCCGCCGCGTACGCGCGTTCCGGTCTAAGGGCAGTGATGTCGTTGAGGATCTCCCAGCCCAGGCCCGCCGAGGAGCCGGCTGTCGCGCCCGTGCTGGTCTCCGCGATGAACGCCGCGATCACCCCGACGGCCAGCGCGATCTTCGCGCCGCTCAGCGCCGCCGGCAGGGCCGCTGGCATCTCCGCCACGCGGAAGGACTGCCAGCGCGAGGCATCGAGGGTCTTCAGCAGCTTCAGCTGATCGGGGTCCACCGACCACAGCGCATCGAGCGTCGTCACCAGCACCGGGAAGAAGCACACCACCGCGATGATCGCCAGCTTCGGCGCCAGCCCAAAACCCCACCAGAACACCAGCAGCGGCGCCACCAGCAGGAACGGCACGGCCTGCGAGCCGATCGCCAGCGGGTACAGCGCGCGGCGCAGGGTCTCTGAGAAGTGCATCGCCACCGCCGCCCCGAAGCCGGCCACGAGCGCCAGCGCGATGCCCAGCAGCACCTCCTTGGCCGTCGTCTTGAAGTTCGACCACAGCAAGCTGCTGTTGTTCCAGCCGGCTTCCGCGACCGAGTGCGGCGCCGGCAGCACGAAGCGGCTCACGCCGCCGTTGTCCACATACACCTCCCAGATGCCGAGCAGTATCAGCAGCAGCGCTGCCGGCAGCAGGACGCGCAGCGCCCTGTCCCTGCTCATACGATCCCCTCGCGCTCCGCGGCCTCTTCCAGTCCAAGGCACTCAAGCACCTGCTCCCGCAGCGCCACAACCGCGGGGTCCGTGCGTCGTCGCCGGCCTGTCAATCCGACCTCCACGCTCTCAAGTACACGTCCCGGACGCGGCGACAGCACCACGATGCGGTCCGCCAGCATCACTGCCTCCTCCACATCGTGGGTCACCAGCACCACCGTCCGCGGCTCCTGTCTCAGCGCCGCCACCAGCCAGTTCTGCATCTCCGTGCGCGTAATCGCATCCAACGCCCCGAACGGCTCGTCCAGGCACAGCACCTCCTTGCCCGACAGGAGCGTGCGCACGAACGCCACCCGCTGTCGCATTCCTCCCGAGAGCTCGTAGGGGCGCGCGCTCTCAAAGCCCTCAAGGCCGAGCTCCGCAAACACCGCGCGTGCGCGCTCGCGGGCCTGCGGCTTGGGCACGTGTGCGATGCGCAGCGCCAGTGCCGCGTTATCGAGCGCGCTCAGCCACGGCAGCAGCAGGTCGCGCTGGGGCATCAGCGCCGCCGGTGGGCATTCGATCGTGCCTGTATCCGGGGAGTGCAGGCCACACAACAGCTCCAACAGCGTCGTCTTCCCGCAGCCGCTCGGGCCGACCACCGCCAAGCGCTCGCCGTCGTCGGCGTGCAGTGAGACCTGGCTCAGCGCCTGCACCGCCGCGCCTCGCTCGCTGCGGTAGGCCATGCTCACGCCCTGCACTCTCAACGTCGCTCCCTTCGCGGGCATTACCCCACAGGTTCGAAGGGTCGGCGCCGGGATTCCATTGCGCCATCTCAGCCGGCTCTCCCGCCAGCACCCCTGTTTGTCAACGAGATGCTAGCTCAGGTCGCGTCAGTGCCTTAACGAAGTCCTCCAGCTGCGCCGTCGTCCAGCACTCAAACGCGGTGCAGTACTGCTCATACGCCGCGATCACCGAGTCGCCGTAGTTCCAGTACAGCCGCGGCTCGGGGTTCAGCCAGAAGGTGCGCCCGGCGCGCGCGGCCACCTGGCCGAAGAGGTCGGCACGGGGGTCGCGGCCGTTCGTTCTGGCATCGCCCAGCACGATCACCGTCGCGCGGGGGTGCAGGTCATCGCGCACGAGCTCGAGCAGCTCCGACCACACGCGGCCGTAGTCGGTGTAGCCGCTGATGTCCGCCACGCCCGCGTCCGTGGCGATCTTTTCGCTCATGGCCTTGAAGTCGCGCTCGCGTTCAAAGACGTCGGTGACCTCGCTGATGCGCTCGATGAACACGAAGGACCGCATCTTGCGGAAGCTGTCGTGCAGGGCGTGCAGCACCGACAGGAAGAAGACCGAGGCGCTGGTCACGCTTGTGGAGACATCGCAGAGGACGTAGATCTCCGGGCGCCGCGGCCGGCGGGGGCGGTAGCGGAGCTCCACCGGCACGCCCCCCGTCTGCAGCGATGCCCGCATCGTGCGCCGCACGTCCACATGCGCGTGATGGCGGTGGCCGCGGTTCTGCTTGCCCTGCGTCGCCAGCCTGCGTCGCAGCTGCGCCACTACGCGGTGCACCGCGGCGAGGTCCTGCAGGGGACCACTTGGCAGCGCGCGGTCGAGCTCGCCCAGCGGTCGCGCCGGGGGCAGGTTGCCGGTGCGCTCGATCTGCCCCCG
>DATBPO010000093.1:0-3160 GCA_036561265.1 Solirubrobacteraceae bacterium
CGGAGGGCGCGGAAACGACGTATTACTTCGAATATGCCACCGACCAGTTCTTTGTGGCAAACGCAGGACAGTACAACAAGAAATCAGAACCTCCGGCGACGATTCCAGCCAATGAAGCCGGTGTCACTCCGCTGGCGGCCGGACCCGCGACCCTGAGCCCACTGGAAGCCGGTACCGTC
Source organism: Solirubrobacteraceae bacterium (assembly GCA_036561265.1). Taxonomy (GTDB): domain Bacteria; phylum Actinomycetota; class Thermoleophilia; order Solirubrobacterales; family Solirubrobacteraceae; genus Palsa-744. The sequence goes on from DATBPO010000093.1 coordinate 180, forward strand.
TACCACTACCGTCTCGTGGCCGTCAATGCCGGCGGCACGACCCTCGGCACCGACCAGACGTTCGCCACCACGGCGCCCAAGCTGGCAACCGTAGGCGGCGAGAACGCTCAGGTGACGTCGCAGATGACTGCGCTCGTCAGCGGTGAAATCAATACCCAGGGCCTGCAGACCACCTACGTGTTCGAACTCGGCGCCGACACCTCATACGGCACGCCGGTATTCGGCACGATCAATAGCGGCGAAGAAGGCCCCACGCAGCTCGCCTTCCAACTGTCGAGCCTCCTGCCGGGAACGACCTACCACTACCGGCTCGTTGCGATCAACGAAGACGGCACCGTGCCCGGCGCCGATCACGAATTCACGACCCCGGGCTTCCCGCCGGTCATCATTCCGCCGGCCTCAACGCCCCTCGTCCCCTTCTCCCTGCCACCGGAAGTCAAGCCGCCCCCAGCCGGCGGCGAAACCCGCGCCGAAAAGTACAAGCACGCCGTGAAGCTCTGCAAGAAGAAGTCGAAGAGCAAGCGCGCCGCGTGCATGCGCAAGGCAAAGAGGCAGTTCGGTCCCGTCAAGAAGAAGGGCAAGAAGAAGTAAGCGACCCCTAACACCCAACCTTGAGCGTTGCTACACCTCTCCGGCGACGCTCAGCGAGGCCCGACACCCACCCCTGGTGTCGGGCCTCGGCGTATTTTGCTTATATCATGCGCTCGACTGTCAGCGACTGCGCGGCCTCGGCGAAGCTCAGCGGCGCAACGGCCACTCGTAGAACATATTCGCTAGATAATAATGATCTACAGAATATCCCTGCCCCACGCTCGCCAACATGGGCCTACCCCCACAGCACGGCGATCGGCGCGGCGATGATCCGGTCGTCGAGCTGGTAAGCGCGCGGGCCGGTATGCAGTACCAGGCCGGCGAGGAAGCGCTCGCCGAGTTCGTCGCGCAGCCACCGCAGGTGCTTGGCGTCCTCGTGGGCAGTGGGCGCCGCAGCGGCCTTGATCTCGATCGCAACAACCTGCCCGCCTCCAAGCTCCACCACCAGGTCGATCTCGTGGCGCCCCTGCTCGGTTCGCAGATGGTGCAGCCGCGGCTGCCCGCTCGCGACGGCCAGCTCCGGTCGCAGCTGTGCAGTGACAAACGTGTCGAGGATGCTTCCGAGCAATCCGCCGTCGCGCATGATCCCCGGCTCGTCCACTCGTAGGGTGCTCGCCATCAAGGCAGCATCGATGAGATAGCGCTTGGGGCGATGAATCAGTCGTTTGAGCCGGTTCGACCGCCACGCCGGTACGCGCTCGGCAATCAGCAAGCCCTCGAGCAACTCCTCGTATGCGGTGGCCGTCACCTTGTTGATCTGCGCCGCTTCGTAGATCGTCTTCTGATCGGCGAGGCCCGCAGAATTCAACGCGTAGGCCTCCAGGAACTGGCGCAGCCGCGGTGTGTCGCGGGGCTTGGTCGCAGACTGCTCCAGCTGCTCCACATCGTGGGTCAGCAGATCCTCGATGTAACTCTGCAGCCAGAGCTCTCGTGCACGGCCCGTCAGACGCAGCGCGGCGTGGGGAAAGCCACTGCGTAGCGCCAACTCGACGTAACCCCGCAAATCGGGAGGGCCCTTGGGAACAGCTAGCTCCTCGCCGGCCACCAGCCTGTCCAAGAAAGACGCTCGATCCCGGCCGAGCTGCTCGCGGATGCTCATGGGATACATCGCCAGACGCACCAGCCGGCCGGTGCCGGGCCACAGCTCGTTTCGCAGCTCGGCGCGGATGGAGCCCGTCACGTAGAAACGGTTGGGACGAGGGTCCGCTTCGACGGCTCGCCTCACGGCGCCGAGCACCCCCGGGACGCGTTGCCACTCATCCAGCAGAACCGGCTCCGGTAGACCCCGTAGCGCCACATCGGGATCGGCCTGAAACGCTGTGGCCTCGACCTGCCTGTCGAGCCTCACCACAGTGGCCGCGCGGCGCGCCATCGTGGTCGTCTTGCCAGCCGTGCGTGGACCCACCATCAGCAGCGCAGGTAGCTGCAACAGCAGCTCATCCAGCAGTGGGTCCACCAGGCGCGGCCGGTACCCGCCAGCACCCTCAGCCATCATACGCAGGAGATAGTAGTCTTTTCACGCAAGAGATAGTATACCTTTCACGCAGGAGATAGTATACTTTTCACGCAGAGTCGAGTTACGCTGATCGCAGCGTCGACGTCCAATCGGCCCGGCGCGCGCCTACAACCAACTGGTCCGACAGCCGCCTAGACCTCCGCCTAAACCCCAACCGGCCGCGCAGCCGCCCCTACACCCCGACAGGCACGGCGCGCAGCTTGGCCACAGCGGCTAGCACGGCTTCGCGGGCGTCCTCTGGCTCCAGGACGGCGGCGTCGCCGGCCTCCTTGAGGACCTCGCGCACGAGCCACTGGATGCCGGCGAAGCTCAGCTCGACGACGATCGAGCCGTCGGGACGCTCGGCTACCACGCGGCGCTGCTCGCGCGCCCAGCGCGCGCGCTCGGGGGAAATCCATACGCGGGCGCTGCGTGAGGCCTCTACCTCGCCCGTGCGCATCCAGCCATCCACGTCGGCCGCCGGGTCCACCTCGGGGCGCGGCTCGAAGCTCTCATCCATCACGCTCGCCCGCTTGATGCGGTCCAAGCGGAAGTGGCGCATCGCCTCGCGCTCGGGATCGTAGGAGGCCACGTACCAGCCCTCGCGGCCGTTGGTCAGCGCGTAGGGCTCCACGCAGCGCAGCGAGAACTCATCCTCGTTCTCCTTGTAGTACTCCAGCTCGATCAGGCGGTGCGCAACGATCGCTTGGGAGATCGAGCCCGCCACCTCGGAGTCGTTGCCCGTGGCGTGCGCCACCTGCAGGCCCTGCTCCATCGGGTCCTCTCCCAACGCCTTGACGATCTTCTCGCGCGCGCTCGCCAGTGAGCCCTCGGGGATGTGCTCGCCGATCAGGTCGATCGCCGCCACCAGCGCCTTGCCCTCCACCGGCAGCAG
>DATBPO010000094.1:0-7562 GCA_036561265.1 Solirubrobacteraceae bacterium
CCCGACGAGATCCATCAGATCGCCGAGGTGCCGCGCACGCTCTCGGGCAAGGTGCTCGAGGTGCCGGTGAAGCGGATCTTGATGGGAGCGCCGGTGCACGAGTCCACGAGCGTGGGATCGCTGGCCAACCCGGCCTCATTGGACTACTTCGTGGAGTTCGCCAAGGCCCGCGGCTGACGCTCGCCAGCACAGCCCGGCGCCCCTTTGGGCGCGCTCGGGGGCAGGAGTGCGGCGCGGGGGCGTCGAACAAGTGCGCCGTGAAGCGAGTGGCGACAGCGCCTGAAAAGACGTCCACCAACGGCGATCGGCTGTCGCAGAGCCTGTCCAAGTACATCCGGACGCGCTTCGAGGAGTGCTCGCGCTCGCAGAAGGACGTGGCGCAGTACATCGTCGACCATCTCGACGAGGCGGCCTTCCAGACCGCCGAGGAGCTCGCCCGGCGAGCCAACACATCGAGCTCTACGGTAGTGCGTTTCTCGCAGGCGCTGGGCTTTGAGGGCTTCCCTGAGCTGCAGGCGGCAGCGCGCGAGGAGTACCGCCGCGTGCATGCACAGGCGATCGTGGGGCCGCCGGCCAAGGCCAAAGGCGGCGGCTCGGCCTCCGCCAACGGCTCGGCGCCGCTGTTCTCGCTCGATCAGAACGAGTTTGAGACCGCCCTGGCCGCCGACCACCTAAACGTCGAGGAGACCGCCCGCAAGGTCTCGCGCAGCGCGGTTGACGGCTTGGTCGAGGCGATCGTGGGCGCCGAGAAGGTGCTCGTGGCGGGTACCGATCAGATGGCCTTCTTCGCCAGCTATCTGCGCCATCTGCTGATGCTGCTGGATCTGCGTGTGGATGTCGTCGCGAGTCCCTCGCAGGAGGCGCTCAGCCGCCTGGGGCGCATCGATGAGCAGACGCTCGTCATCGGTCTCTCCGCCGGGCGCCCCCATCCGCTGGTGGTGAGGGCGATGAAGCTGGCCCGCCACCGCAAGGCGCGCACGGCGGCGATCACCGACGCCACGCTCTCGGAGGTCGCCAAGCTGGCGCAGATCAAGCTGTACTACTCCTCCAACAGCCCTGCGTATGTGCGCTCGCACACTGCGCTGTTGAGTCTGATCCAGGCGTTGGCCTATGGGGTGTACGCGAAGGACACCGCGCAGTACGACGACCGCATCAAGGCCTTCCGCCTGAAGTAACCCTGCTCGGGTGCACGTCGTGTGTATCGGCCAGATGACGGCCTTGAGAAGACGCCTGCATCGCGGCGGATAGACTTAGGCGCATGCGCGAGGAGGCGACATTCCGGGTCAAGAGCGGCTTGGCGGAGATGCTCAAGGGGGGCGTGATCATGGATGTGGTCACCGCCGATCAGGCGAAGGTCGCGGAGGACGCCGGCGCGGCCGCGGTAATGGCGCTTGAGCGTGTACCCGCGGACATCCGCCGCGACGGCGGTGTGGCGCGCATGAGCGATCCGGAGATGATCGTGGGCATCCAGGAGGCCGTGAGCATCCCCGTGATGGCCAAGGCGCGCATCGGGCACTTCGTGGAGGCACAGGTGCTGCAGGCACTGGAGGTGGACTACATCGATGAGTCCGAGGTGCTGACGCCGGCAGATGAGAGCAACCACATCGACAAGTGGCCCTTCAAGGCGCCCTTCGTGTGCGGCGCCACCAACCTGGGCGAGGCGCTGCGGCGCATAGGCGAGGGCGCCGCGATGATCCGCTCTAAGGGCGAGGCCGGCACGGGGGACATCGTGGAGGCAGTTCGCCACATGCGCCGCATCACCGGCGAGATTCGTCGTTTGGGCGTGCTGGAGGAGGCCGAGCTGGCAACGGCCGCCAAGGAGCACGGAGCGCCGCTCGATCTCGTGCGGACGGTCGCAAGCGAGGGCAAGCTGCCGGTGGTGCTGTTTTGCGCGGGCGGTATCGCCACGCCCGCCGACGCCGCCCTGATGATGTCGCTGGGCGCTGAAGGCGTGTTCGTGGGCTCGGGCATCTTCAAGTCCGAGGACCCGCCGACGCGCGCGCGGGCGATTGTGGAGGCAACGACGCACTGGCAGGACCCAGACCGCATCGCGCAGGCCTCGCGCGGGCTGGGTAGTGCGATGGTGAGCCTTGAGTCTTCGAAGCTCGAGGGTGAGCAGCTCCTGGCCTCGCGCGGCTGGTAGGCCGGTCGATGGCCGGCGCCGGGCGTTGTCCTCGATCCCGAGCGAAATGAGCAATCCGCTGATAGGCGTGCTGGCGCTGCAGGGCGGCTTCGAGGCGCACGCCAGGATGCTGCTCAAGCTGGGCGCGCGGGTGCGCGAGGTGCGCGTGCCGAGCGATCTCGATGGCCTGCAGGGCCTCGTGATACCTGGGGGCGAGTCGACCACGATGACGCTGGGCATCGAGCGCGAGGGCCTGGCTGAGCCGCTGCGCGCAATGGCGATGGCCGGCACGCCGATCCTGGGCTCGTGCGCGGGACTGATCATGTTCGACCGCGAGCACCTGGGGCTGATGGACATGCGTGCCCAGCGCAACGCCTTCGGGCGACAGGCCAAGAGCTTCGAGGCCGACATCGAGGTGACCGGGCTCGACGGCGGCCCCATGCGCGGGATCTTCATCCGCGCCCCGTGGATCGCCGAGTACGGGCCGGGCGTGCGCATTCTCGCCGAGGTGGATGGCCACCCGGTGGCGGCCCAGGAAAGGAACATGCTGGCGGTCTCCTTTCACGCGGAGCTGAGCGGGGACGATCGCCTGCATCGGCTCTTTCTGAAGAGCTTGGAGGAAGGGCCTGCTCAGTACTCCGAGCCGCGCACGCGCGCCGGCACGGCCTGAAGCGGCGCGGGTCGATCGGCCTCGGCGCGTGGTAGCGGTGGCTCTTCGAGAATGCCAAGCACCTCGCCGACGGCCTCGCGCACCTGCGCGGCCAGGCGTCCGTCCTCGTCGAGCTCCTCGGCTTCCTCAAGCGCCCAGGAGCGCGTCACGTGCATGCTGGGCCGCAGGTGCGCGAAACGACGCCCGAGCGAGGCGACGAAGGTCTCGACGGCCTGGAGATCAGCGGGCGAGGCAAAGTCACGCGCGAGCAGCCAGGGCCACAGATCGCCCATGATGTAGTTGTGATGGTGCGCTCCGACGCGCTCCCAGTCCTCGCCCTGCCAGCGCCGCGCGTAGGTGGCGGCGTCGAGCGTGCAGCCGAGATAGACGCGTGAGCGCACGGGCGCGTTGCGGTAGCCGAGCAGCGGTTGAGGCTCCACGCGCCAGTCGCTACCGGGCTGCGCGAGGGCGCTGAGGCGCAGGGCGCGATCCTCGGCGTAGAGGTGTTCGGCCTGGTGCTTGAGTTCACCGGGCCAGACGTGCATGACGAGGTGCTCGTGCTCCAAGCTCAGCGCGACGCGCTGGAAGGAGACGACGCCGAGAGCGTTGTCGAGGCGCACGTGCACGAGGCTGCCGCGCTCGACCTCCACGCCCGTGGCCTGCGTGAGCAGCGAGCGCAGCCGCCGCTGGCGGCGCGTTGGATCGGCGCCGGCGCGGCGCAGGCTGCCGAAGGGCAGCAGATGCCCGAAGTCGCGGTGGGCGTAGTCGAGCATGTCCTGCACGAGCCCGCGCTCGGCGGTGCTGAGCACATTGAGCTCCACCAACCGCATCCAGGCCTCCAGCAGGTCGTGCCAGGGCAGAAGACACGTGCGCTGATCGGCAAAGCGGGCGCCACCCAGATTGAGGAACGCCGCGCGGTGCCCGTCGCGTCGCGCCCAGCGCCGGCAGACCTTGCTCTCGACCACCACCACGAGCTCGGGATCGAAGCGCAGCACCCCATCAAAGCGCTGCCCGCGCTCGGTCTCGGTGACCTCCTCGGCCAGATCAAACGGCTCGATGTCGGGCGTGAGGAAGACGCTCACAAGCCGCCCCCGCGCGGGCGCCTCCCCGCCGTTCATCGCCCCCGGCTCGACCACATGCGTGGCCTGCATGTCAAGCGAGCACTCCGGCAGCCCGCTGAGCGAGCCCTCACCGATCGCCTGTAGCAGCGCCTCCCGCGCAAGCGGCACCATGCGCAGCACGATCATCGCCGCGCGCGTCAGCTGATCCTCATGATGGCTCGCCAGCTCCCGATACGGCTCGAACACGTTCAGGTGCGGATTGGCCTGTTCTTCCATGTACACCGGCTAGACCTCTCCTCCCTACACCCTCACCAACATATCAAGGACTGTACTGTACTTGCACGTTTTTGGGAGAGGCTCCGCTGCGCTGCGCCGTGGGGGCCGCGTCCTGTGCAACTGATGCGCGTCTGGCGCGCGAGCGGCCCGAGACGATCATGGCCACGCAGGCGCGATACTTCTCGCCATGAAGGTCGCCATCGCCGCCGATGAGATGACGGGCATCGCCAGCGCCCTCGCACCGGCCCTGCGCGGGCGCGGCCACGAGGTGTTTGCCCACGGTGTCTTCGCGGAGAATGAGCGCGACGACTGGGCCTGGGCCAGCGAGGCCGCCGCACGCGATGTCGCCGCCGGCCGCGCCGATCAGGCCATCGTCTGCTGCTGGACCGGCACGGGCGCCTCGATAGCCGCCAACAAGGTCCACGGTATTCGCGCCGCCCTCTGCCCCGACGCGGCCACAGCAGCCGGCGCCCGCCGCTGGAACGACGCCAACGTCCTCGCCCTCAGCCTGCGCACCACGTCCGAGGCCGAGCTTGCAGAGATTCTTGATGCATGGTTCGCGAGCGAGCCCTCGGCGGAGGCGGAGGACCGCGACAGCGTGGAGCACGTGAGGGAGATCGAAACAGGGGACACCGCCCGATAGCGGCTGCTCGCCGGTAGCGCTGCCATCTTCACAAGTGACGACGAATCTATTGACCACGTCCGCTCTACCGGATATCTTGGCGGCGGGATGAGGGAGACATCTGTCTGCCGTATGGGTGGCGTCTTGGTGGCCTGCGCAATTGCGCTGTCGGCACCGGCCGCGGCGAGCGCCAAGCTCACGTGGCTTGCTCCCGCTCAGCTGTCGGTCGACGCAAGCAGCAGCAGTGAGCCGCAGGTCGCAGTCGACGCACACGGAAACGCGGTGGCCTTCTGGCAAGCTGAAGACAACGGTATCCAGGCCAGCTTCAGGCCGGGGGGCGAACGCATCTGGCAGCCGCCGGTCGTGCTTTCCCAGGGGCTGGGAAGCGTCCGCAGCGCGGCGCTGGGCATCGAACCGGCCAGCGGCAGCATGGTGGGCCTGTGGGGGCGGGGAAACACGATGCAGATAGCCGATGGCACAACGACGAGGTATCGCTGGAACATGCCGTCCACGCTGTCGATCGCAGGCGGGGAAGCGCAGTATCCCCATGTGGTGATCGGCGCTCAGGGCGATGCCCTCGCGACCTGGAAGAGTTCGGAAATCACCAGCAGCTACGAGGTGCACGAACGCTTCCAGGCGACGTACAGGCCGGCGGGAAGCGCGCTATGGCAGGCGCCGGAACCCCTGCCCGCCACACCGGCCTATGACGACGACGGTATCTGGCCGACGCTCGATTCGCAGGGCACGATGCTGATCGTGTGGGTCCAGGAGAGCGGCGGCTCCTGGACCGTCGAGTCATCGTCCAGGTCTCCCGGCGGAGGCTGGCAGGCGCCGACCCCTGTGTCTGCCGCCTGGCCGATTGGCCGCCGGGTCAGGCTGGGACCCATCATGCTCGGAGCGCAGGTCGCCTTCGACGCACAGGGCGACGCGGTTGCCGTCTGGGAACATTACATCGCGGAAAACTGGTTCATCGAAGCTGCGGTCAGGCCGGCGGCATCTGGAACCTGGCAGGCACCCGTGCGCCTCTCCACAGCGGGCCTGGGCGGTGCTCGGCCCGACCTCGCGCTCAGTCCGAGCGGCGATGCGGTTGTCGTGTGGGAAGGAGCGACGGCAACCCAGCGGACCGTGGAAGCCGCCGTCGGCTCAGCGGTGAGCGGCGTGTGGCGCGCACCCGCTCGCCTGGCGGCGTGGCATCACCGCAAGGAAGGGCCGTATCTGCCGTGGAAGCGCCGCACAGGAGAGGAAGGGCCCCCGCCCCCGCCCAAGCCCAGCGTCGCATTGGACGCGCAGGGGGATGCCGTCGCGGTGTGGGAGCACTCGGTCACTCATCAGAGCGGAGTCGTGCAGGCCGCTCGCATGGCGGCCGGCAGCGATGTCTGGCAGGCCCCCGTGGACGTGGGGTTTGGGAGCGCCGAAGACGTTCAGGTCGCATCCGCTCCTGACGGCGAAGCCTTCGCGGTATGGGCACGCCCGGCCGGCGGCGGGGCCGATGCGATCGTGGCCAGCGTCCTCGCCAAGTTGGCGATTTCTCGCGCATATTTGTCCGACAGCCGCTTTCGGGTGGCGCGAGGCACGCGCAGACACAAAGTCACAGGTCCCCTTGGTACGACCCTCTACTTCACCCTCTCTGAAGCGGCCGAGGTAAAAGTGGCGATAACGCACTCCGCGCCCGGCGTGCGCACCTACGACGGCTGCGTCTCGCCCAACGAGCCGAACCGGCGACGCCGGCCAGAGCCGTGCACCCGCCGGGTCACGCTCCTCACGCTGACGCGCGCGCACGCGGCCGCCGGCCTTGAGAGCCTTTACATCAGCGGCCGCGTCGCCCACCACACGCTGCACCCCGGCACCTACAGGGCGACAATCACGGCCAGCATCGCCGGCGCGCTCTCCGAGCCGGTGACGCTCTCGTTCACCGTCGTGCCGTAGGCCTCCGCGCCCCTCACATCGCCGCGTAGCGCACCAGGCCGTCGGCCTCCTGCTCTTCGATGAGCTGGGCGTTGATGAGCAGGTCGACGTGGCCGAGGACCTCGGAGAGGGTTAGATAGGCCTGGGTTACGGCGATGTTGCCCCAGAACTCGCTGGCGACCTCGTGGGCGGTGCGGGGACTCTGGGCTATGAGGTTGAAGATGCGCTCGGCGCGGCGTTCGTGCATGCGCATGCGGCGGTCGATCAGCGACTTGTGATCCTTGATTGGGTTGCCGTGGCCGGGGAGGACGAGGTCGACGTCCATTGCGCGGGTCTGCTGCAGGGAGTCGATGTAGGTGACCAGCGACTGGGGGCGGGGGCCGGTGAAGTCGACGGGGGCGCCGAGGGGCCGCGCCAGGAGAGGGTTTGAGGAGATGTGCTTGATGAGATGGTCGGCCACCAGCACGATCGAGCGCTCCTCATCCCAGAAGAGGGTGTCCGAAGGACTGTGGCCGGGGCGATGCAGCACGCGCAGGGTGCGGTCGCGCAGCTTGAGGTCCTCGCCGTCGTGCAGCGGCCGGGTGACCTCGACCGTCGAGCCCCACGCGCGGAAGCTCGCGGACACGGCACGTAGGGCGCTCACTACATCGGCGGGGATGCCGTGGCGCAGCATCGTCTGCTCCGCGAACACGTCATCGAGCTCGGTCATTTCGCGGAAGCTCCCCAGGTAGGCGTCGAGGCCGCTCAGCGCCGCCACCTCCGCACCGGAGCGGCGCGCCAGGATCGAGGCCAGGCCAAAGTGGTCGATGTGCTGGTGGGTGATCACCAGCAGCTCCAGGTCCTCGATGCGATGACCCAGCTTCGCAAGCTCCTGTTCGAGCTCATCCAGTGCCTTTGCACTATTGGGGCCGGAGTCGATCAGCGTCA
>DATBPO010000095.1:0-7302 GCA_036561265.1 Solirubrobacteraceae bacterium
CGAGCGCGATCGCCCGTGGATGATGCGGACGTACGCGGGCCACAGTACGGCGAAGGCGAGCAACGAGCTGTATCGCGGCAACCTGGCGAAGGGGCAGACGGGCCTGTCGGTGGCGTTCGATCTGCCGACGCAGACGGGCTATGACCCCGACGATGAGCTGGCGCGCGGCGAGGTGGGCAAGGTGGGCGTGCCGGTGGTGCACCGCGGCGACATGGAAACGCTGATGGCGGGCATACCGCTGGGCGAGATGAATACGTCGATGACGATCAACGCCACCGCGGCGTGGCTGCTGGCGCTGTACATCGTGGCGGCGGAGAGCCAGAACCCACCCACTCCGCAGGAGCAGCTGCAGGGCACGACCCAGAACGACATCATCAAGGAGTTCTTAGCGCGCGGAACGTACGCTTTCCCGCCGGCGCCATCGATGCGGCTGATCGCGGACATGATCGCGTACACGGTGGAGCACGTGCCGAGCTGGAACCCAATCAATATCTGCAGCTACCACCTGCAGGAGGCGGGCGCGACGCCGGTGCAGGAGATCGCGTACGCTATGAGCAACGCAATCGCAGTGCTGGACGCGGCGCGCAAGAGATTGGGATCCCCACCCGCCCGCGCAGATGAGCTGATGCCGAAGGTGTTTGGGCGCATCAGCTTCTTCGTCAACGCGGGCGTGCGTTTCATAGAGGAGCACGCGAAGCTGCGAACGATGGCGCTGCTGTGGGAAGAGCTGGGCCGGGAGCGCTACGGCGTAACGGACGAGCGCCAGCTGCGCTTCCGCTACGGCGTACAGGTGAACTCCCTGGGCCTGACGGAGGCGCAGCCGGAGAACAATGTGCAGCGCATAGTGCTGGAGACACTAGCGGTGACGCTGGGCCGCGGCGCGCGTGCCCGCGCGATACAGCTGCCGGCGTGGAATGAGGCGCTGGGCCTGCCAAGGCCATGGGATCAGCAGTGGTCGCTGCGCATCCAGCAGGTGATGGCGTATGAGACGGACATGCTGGAGTACCCCGACATCTTCGAGGGCTCGAAGGTGATGGAGGGCCTTGTTGAGGAGCTGCTGGAGGGCGCACGGGCGGAGATGGCTGTGGTGGCGGAGCACGGCGGCGCGGTGGAAGCGGTGCCGTACATGAAGGCGGCGCTGGTGGATAGCCACCGCGAGCGGCTGCGCCGCATCGAGAGCGGGGAGCAGGTGGTGGTGGGCCAGAACCGCTTCTCCGAGACGGAGCCGTCTCCCCTTACGGACGACGCCGAGGGCGGGATTCTGGTGGTGGACCCGGCGGTGGAGGCGGAACAGATCGAGTCGGTGCACCGCTGGCGCGAAGAGCGCGATCAGCCACGAGTGGACGCGGCGCTGGAGGAGCTGGCGCGGGTGGCGCGCTCGGAGGACCCGAACGAGAACCTAATGCTGCCGAGCATCGAGGCAGCACGCGCGGGCGCAACGACGGGCGAGTGGGCGACGACGCTGAGAGAGGTGTTCGGTAGCTACCGCGCGCCGACGGGCGTGGGCGAGGCGGCGGGCACACCGGCAAGCGAGGGAGACCTCGCGGAGCTGCGCGAGGAGGTGTCGCATCTGAAGGAGCAGCTGGGGCGGCGCCCGAAGATCCTGGTGGGCAAGCCGGGCCTGGATGGCCACTCAAATGGCGCGGAGCAGATCGCAGTGCGCGCGCGCGACGCGGGCATGGACGTGGTGTACGAGGGCATCCGCCTGACGCCGTCGCAGATAGCGGCAAGCGCACTGCAGGAGGGGGTGCACGTGATCGGCCTGTCGATCCTCTCGGGCTCGCACCGCGAGCTGATCCCGGCGGTGATGCAGGAGCTGCAAGAGGCGGGCGTCGATGCGCCGGTGGTGGTGGGCGGCATCATCCCCGAGCAGGACGTCGCCCCGCTGAAGGCGGCGGGCGTGGCGGCGGTGTACACGCCGAAGGACTTCGACATGACGCGCATCATGCGCGACATCGTGGAGCTGGTGGGAGCGGGCGCGAGCGGGCCCGCGAACGGCAGCAACGCGAGCGCAGTGGTCGCCAACGGCACCCCGACGCCTGCGTGAGCGAGGGACAGGGCGCGGCGGGATAGCGGCGAACGCAACAGACACGCCCACATTTCGTCCGCAGCTCGTCTACAATCGGTCTGGTGGCCGTCGCGGACAAGACCTACAGCTTTCGGGCGCCGAGCGAGTTCGCCGAGCGGATGCGCAAGGCGCGTGCCGCGCTGCCCGCCCTGCTGGCCAACCGCGACGAGTCCGACCACTTCGGATGGGAGTTCGAGCTCGCCCTGATGCGGCGGCTGCGCCGTCTCCCCGAGACCTCCGGTCAGGCGGAGTTCGCGCGCGCGGTCACCGAAGCGCTCGTCGAGACCGCCGAGCGTGTGCAGCGCGAACCCGAACTGATGGAGCAGATGCAAGCGTTCGACCGTGAGGACACCGAGGGCGAGGAGTGGCGCCGTGCCGCTCTGCGCCTGACGGCGGAGCGAATCGCGGCCGAAGGCGCCTGACGTGTACCGACGCGGCGCCGTCTGGACCACGGAGCTTCCGGGCATAGGACGCAAGCCGGCGGTCATCCTGTCCGACCATGCGGTAACCCTCGCGCTGCGTCCGATCGTGGCGCGGATCACCAGCGTCGAACGTCCACGTGCCGTTCCGACCGCGGTCGCGCTGGGGCCTGGCGAGGTCGATGGCCTACCTGAGCACAGCTACGTCCTGTGCCATGATCTCGTCACCGTGCAGACCGATGGGCTCATCGAGCACATGGGAACTGTTCCACGTGAGCGCATGATCGAAATCGAGGATCGACTCGCGTTCGTCTTCGGTGTGGGCCACTGGTCGTGACCGGTGCCGCGCTCGGTAGGCGCCTGCGCGAACGCGACCTCACCGCCGCGCCCGCGGCGCTTAACCTGCTGGAGAGCACGACTGAGGCGGACCGCGAACAGGCAGCGGCGCTGCTACGCGAAGTCTCCCCCGCAAAGCTGGGCCAGGAGGCGCCGGGCCATGTCATCGGCATAACGGGACCGCCGGGCGCGGGCAAGTCGACCCTCCTGTCGGCCCTTCTATACTCGTGGAGAAGCACCGGAAAGAACGTGGGGATGCTGGCAGTGGACCCCAGCTCGCGCCGCTCGGGCGGCTCGCTCCTGGGCGACCGCGCGCGCATCGACTTCGACCCAAGCGACAAGAGCGTGTTCATCCGCTCGACGGCAGCGGGCGAGCGCCTGGGCGGCCTGGCGTGGGGCACGCGCGCGGCGGCGCAGGCACTGGCAGCGGCGTTTGACATCGTCGTCATCGAGACTGTGGGCGTGGGCCAGGGAGAGACTGATATCGCGGATGTGGCGGACACAATCGCGGTGGTAGTGCAGCCGGGCAGCGGCGATGCGCTGCAGTTCCTGAAGTCGGGGATCATGGAGATACCGGACGTGCTGGTGGTGACGAAGTCGGACCTCGGCCAGATCGCAACGAGCGCGCGCCGCGACCTGAGCGCCGCACTGCGCTCGCTGGGCGCGCGGGAGACACCGGTAATTGCTGTCACGGCGCTCGCCCCGCCGAGCGGCATCGAGGAGCTGGCGAGCGTCCTGGAGGAGCACCGCAAGGGTCTCGACATCCACAGGCGCAGACTGCACGCGCGCCGCGCGGGTGCGCTGCGGGACTTCGCAAACGAGCACGGCGAGCGGGGGGTGCGCGCAGTGGGCGGCCGCATAGCCGCCCGTAACCTGCTGGACGAACAGGATGAGAGCCTCGACGAGCCGGCGCTGGTTAATTTTTTGGAGAGGGGTGCGGGCCGGTGACCCCGATACGAACGGTGAGCGATGCGCGGATGATGCGACGGCGAAGATGACGCGCGATTTGCTGTTGATCTTCGGCGCGTTCGCATTGGCAAGCGCGCTGGCGGGCGCGCTGGGCGCGGCTAACCTGGGCACGGCGCTGGCGTTCGGCCAGATCGGGTTTGCGATCAGCCTTGTGTATGTGATGGTGAAGCGCTGATGGCTCGTCAGGCGAGTCCGAGCGAAACATCAGGGGTTGCCGCCAAGCTGTGTGCGTGGACGACACTGAGGTCATCGCAAGAGCGGTTTCGCCGCAGGGTCGCACGGTCGAGCTCAGCGAGCGAAAATGGGCCTATGTCCAGCGTCACGTCGAGATGCGCGGCGAGCTTGAGTTGCTGCTCGCAGCGATCCGCGTCCCTGACCTCCAGGAACCGGACCCCCGTCCGGGGCGCGAGCGTTACTGGCTACGCGCGCAAGCGCCGTTCCCGTTCCGCTGGCTGAGGGCGGTAGTAGAGTTCGAGGGCGACGTGGATCGCGTCGTTACGGCCTTCGGCCAGGACAACGGGCCAGAGGGCCTTAAGAGATGACAATCACGATCGGCACAATCACATTCGATCACGTCGACTATGACGGCGATGGCGATGTGCTCTATCTGAGCGTAGGCGAGCCGCGCGAGCCCGCTGAGTCCTATGGCACGGCGGAGGGCCACAACGTTCGTTACGACGAGCATGGCGAGGTAATCGCGCTGACGCTGGTCAACGCCAAGTGGCTGATCGAGCGCGATGGCGAGGTGCGTGTGACGATCCCCAACCACGTGTCGGCCGACGCGCTGGCGCCCGCGCTGGCACTGGCGAGCTGATGGCAACCGGCTGCTTCATCCCCGCGGGACGCTCATTGGACAGCGCGATCGAGCGCGTGAAACTCGCCGAGTCCCTCGGCTACGAGACGGTCTACGTGACGCACATCGCGGGCCGGGAGTCGCTGACGGTGCTGACGGCGTACGCACTGGCGACAAGCAAGATCCGCGTGGGCACGGGCGTGGTGCCGATCTACACGCGCACACCGGCGACGATGGGCCAGACGGCGGCGACGATCGACGAGCTGTCGAACGGCCGCTTGACGCTGGGCCTGGGCGTGTCGCACAGGATCGTGGTGGAGGGCTGGCACGGCCAGAGCATTGATCGGCCGGTGAAGGAGATGCGCGAATACGCGTCGATCGTGCGGGCGATAGTGCGCGGCGAGGACCCGCCGGCGGGCGAGAAGTGGAGCACCAGCTTTCATTTGGCGGGCCTTGAGCCCCGCCCGGAGCTGCCGATCTACATCGCGGCCCTGTCCCCGGCGATGCTGCGCCTGGCTGGCGAGATCGGTGATGGGGTGCTGCTGTGGCTGTGCTCGCCGCAGTACATCAAGGACGTGGTGATCCCCGAAGTAACTAAGGGCCGCGAGCGTGCGGGCAAGACGCTGGAGGGCTTTGACATCGTGCCGGCGGTGCCGGCGGCGCTGGTGGATGACCCCTCGGCGGCCTTTGCGGCGATGCGCCGCGACCTGCTGCCCTACTTCGGCCTACCGTTCTATAGGGCGATGCTGGAACGCTCGGGCTTCGAGGAGGACATCGCGGCGTTCGACGGAGCGGGCGGCGATGTGGATGCGATGGGAGCGGCGATCTCGGAGGGCTTCCTGGAGGCGCTGACGGCGGTGGGCGATGAGGCGGCGGTGCACGCAGGCCTGGATCGCTACCGCGCGGCGGGGGCGACGTCGCCGTGCCTTGGCCCGATCCCGAAGACGGACTTCGAGGCCACCTTGCGTATAGGCATCGCGTAGTAACCCGTAGCGAGCGCGTTACCAATCTGTCCAGGTGGCGCGATCCGGGTGCCCGGGGGTATAGCCTGTTCGGATTCTTGCCAGGCAACAATCGGTGCCCCGGTCACCCCTGTGAGCCGCGTGGCACGAGGAGGTAACGTGCAGATGAGTAAGTTCAAGAGCAGGCTGGCGCTTGCGCTGGCTGCGGGAGGGCTCGCGGTGCTCGCGGCCGGTCTCACCCCGTCGTTGGCGGGCGCGGCCTTCGGCCCACCGAGCGGACCCACTTCGCCACCGTTCTGGCAGTGCCCGGCGGTGGGCAATAGCACGAGCTGCGCCTTCCTGATCGACGTGACCGACAGCGGGACCGTCATCTACCAGGACAGCAGTCAGGAGTTCTACGACTTGGGCGGCGACGACGAGATGGTGGCCGTGCAGAACGACTCCTCGACGCCGCTGTCCTCGATCCACCTCGGGGTGGAAGGCTCTTTTGACAACCTCTTTGGCTTCGAGGGCGATGGGTTGTGCACCCCCGGTGTGGGAGCGGTCCCCAGCGGCTGCCCGTTCGGGCCGGGTGGCAGCAACGAAGATCCCTACGACTACTACGGGCCGGGAATGGCGTTCGCTCCCGGCTATACCTCAGATCAGGGGACCGTCGAATTCACGCCGGCTCTGCAGAAGGGTCAGTACGCGTACTTCGGGTTGGACTCCCCGTTTGAACAGGTCGTGATCCCGGTGGGCGGCAACGACTACCTCACCACGACTCTCAGCGGCGGGACGCCTGAAAATGAACCGGCTGTCTCGGCCCCTGCGCCGGCGGACATCACTGACAATGCGAAGCTTGTGGGCCCTCATGCGGAATCCGCTGAAGGGAAGATCGAATACAAGGTGTATTCCGACCCGGCCTGCAAGAACCTGGTGACCAACGGGGACGCGACGCCTGCTGTTGCGACCTTCACCGGCGGCACCGTCCCGGCGTCAAAGCCGCTGGGCGCAGCCCTCGCCACGAACGCCATCTACTACTGGCAGGCGACGTTCGTGAGCAGCGACACTAACCTCAGCGATCCGACGGGCAACTCGAACGCTGTGACGGCGTGCGGCGCGGAGACGATGGCGTTTGGCACGCCACCGGTCCGGCCGCATACAGGTGTGAGCACAACGCTCTCTGGCGGCGGGCACAGCGGTCCGAGCATCACGGTGTTGCCAAACACGCCGGTGACCGACACCGCGTCGATCACGGGCACCGAAGCAGGCACGGCGACGGGCGTCGTTACCTACACGATGTTCGCGGATGCGGGCTGCACACAGCAGCTCAAGTCGTTCCCTGTAGGGTCGGACATCCGCTCGGTAGCAGGTGGATCGGCTGGGGCGTCAGGTGCACTGAGCCTGCCGCTTGGGACGTACTACTTCCGGGCCACGTACTCGGGCGATGAAACCCACGCGCCGGCGCAGAGCACGTGCGGCGGAGAGGTGCTGACGGTGGCAAACCCACCGGTGCCACCACCACCGCCACCGAGCAGCCAGTTCATCCCAGTGGGCAACCCCCAGTTCAACCCGAAGACGGGTCAGCTGGCGATCGTGGCTCAGTTCCCAGGGCCGGGCACGGCGACCTCAACGGGGATCGTGCAGCACGGCGCGACGCTGGCACGTGCCAGCGAGGCGGCCTTCGTCAAGGAGGCGATCGCCGAAGCGTCCAGGCGCAGGTCGGCCAGGTGCAGGCGCGGCTTTGTGAAGAAGGGCCGCAAGTGCGTGAACAAC
>DATBPO010000096.1:0-2145 GCA_036561265.1 Solirubrobacteraceae bacterium
AGGGCCGCGAGGACATCCGCGTCGTCGGCCAGGGCGGCGACGGCGGCACCGTGGACATCGGCTTCGCCTGCCTGTCGGGGATGTTCGAGCGAAACGACGACGTGCTCTACATCTGTTACGACAACGAGGCCTATATGAACACGGGCGTGCAGCGCTCGGGCGCCACGCCGCCGGCGGCGCGCACCACCACGACGCCGGCCACCGGACCCGAGCCGGGCAACGTCTTCGGCCAGGGCAAGAGCGCGCCGTTGATCGCGATGGCGCACGAGATTCCTTACGTGGCCACTGCCACCGTCGCCGAGCTGCGCGATCTGGAGGCGAAGGTGCAGAGCGCGATGGAGATCCGCGGCGCGCGCTATCTGCACGTGTTCGTCCCCTGCCCACTCGGCTGGGGCAGCGCCAGCAAGGACACGATCCGCATCGCGCGCCTGGCGAAGGAGTCGGGCATCTTCCCGGTGTTCGAGGCGCGCGACGGCGAGGTCACCGAGGTCTCCAAGATCCGCCGGCAGGTGCCCGTGCAGGAGTACCTGCGCCCCCAGCAGCGCTTCGCGCATCTATTCAAGCCGCAGGAGCGCACCGATGTCATCGCCCGCATTCAGGCGGGCGCCGATCGCAACATCCGCCGCTTTGGACTGCTCTGATGGACAAGCCTTTCGCGATCACACTGGACGTCGGCTCAAGCCTCGCCAACAAGACGGGCTCGTGGCGCGATGAGCAGCCGCGCTACGTGCATCGTCTACCGCCGTGTAACCACGGCTGCCCCGCGGGCGAGAACATCCAGCAGTGGCTCTACCACGCGGAGTCCGGTGACTACGAGGCAGCCTGGCGCGAGCTCGTGCAGGACAACCCGCTGCCCGCGGTGGTGGGGCGCGTCTGCTACCACCCGTGCGAGAGCGCTTGCAACCGTGGCCAGCTCGATGAGACCGTGGGCATCCACGGGGTGGAGCGCTTCCTCGGCGATGAGGCGATCAAGCAGGGCTGGCAGTTCACGCGCGAGGCGCAGGCGAGCGGAAAGCAGGTACTCATCGTGGGCGCCGGACCTTCAGGGCTGTCGGCCGCCTACCAGCTCGCGCGCCGCGGGCACGCGGTAACGATCCGCGAGGCCGGTCCGCTGGCCGGCGGCATGATGCGCTTCGGCATCCCGCGCTACCGCCTGCCACGCGACGTGCTCGACGCTGAGGTCACGCGCATCCTCGATCTTGGCGTCAAGCTGGAGCTCGGCACGAAGGTGACGAACATCCTGGAGGCGATGCACGGGGGTGACTTTGACGCCACGTTCCTCGCTGTCGGCGCGCACATCGGACGCCGCGCCTACATCCCGGCGGGCGAGGCCGCGCACATCCTCGATGCGGTAGAGATGCTGCGCGGCATGGAGGGCGAAGAGCCCCCGCTGCTCGGTCGGCGCGTGGTCGTCTACGGAGGCGGCAACACAGCAATGGACGCGGCGCGCACCGCCAAGCGCCTGGGCGCAGAGGAGGCGATCGTCGTCTACCGCCGCACGCGTGAGCAGATGCCAGCGCACGACTCCGAGGTACAGGAAGCGCTCGAAGAGGGCGTGATGATGAAGTGGCTATCCACCGTCAAGCACGCCACCGATGGCCGCCTGCTGCTGGAGAAGATGGAGCTCGACTCAAGCGGCTTCCCCCAGCCCACGGGCGAGCTGGCGGAGCTACAGGCCGACTCGCTCGTACTCGCCCTGGGGCAGGAAGCCGATCTTTCCCTGCTGCACGGCGTGCCGGGATTGCAGATCGACGACGGCGTCGTACAGGTCGACGCCCATATGATGACCGGCCACGAGGGCATCTTCGCCGGCGGCGACATGGTGCCAGCGGAGCGCACCGTCACCGTGGGCATCGGCCACGGCAAGCAGGCCGCGCGCAACATCGACGCGTGGCTGCGGGGCAGCGAATACGTGCATCCGCCACAGGCCGAGCTGGCGAGCTTTGACAAACTGAACACCTGGTACTACGCGGACGCGCCCAAGACCGTCGCCCCCCGGCTCGACGCGATTCGCCGCCAGTCCTCATTTGCGGAGGTCGCGCAGGGCCTCGATGAGGAGAACGCGCTGTTCGAGGCCCGCCGCTGCCTCTCCTGTGGCAACTGTTTCGGCTGTGACAACTGTTACGGCGTCTGTCCCGACAATGC
>DATBPO010000097.1:0-9453 GCA_036561265.1 Solirubrobacteraceae bacterium
CGCCGTGGCCGTGCACTGCACCGAGTGTGGTTTCGTCAACACCGAGGGCGCCAACTACTGTCAGCGCTGTGGCGCGCTGCTGCCACGCGCCGAGGGCGCCGGGGGCGAGGGTGGGGCCGGTGAACCGGTCACCGCGACCTATCGCATCGATGAGACCGGCGAGCTGGTGCCGGTCGAGATCGGTCCCGGTAGCGCCGGTGGCCCCGCGCTTGTGATCCGCGCCGGTGGCGGCCGCGTCGGAGAGAGCTTTGCCGTTACGGGCGAGCGCATGAGCATCGGCCGCCGCCCCGATGCCGACGTGTTCCTGGACGACATCACCGTTTCGCGCGACCACGCGCTGCTGATTCACCGCAACGACCACTGGCACCTCGACGATTGCGGCTCGCTCAACGGCACCTATGTCAACCGCAGCCGGATCGACTCTCAGCGCCTGGAGGAGGGCGATGAGGTGCAGATCGGCAAGTACAAGCTCACTTTCCACGCGCGCTGATGGCAACTCAGACCCCCACCGAGGAGGATGTCGCCGCCTTGAACGACTCGCTCGGCGGCGCGGGCGGGGTCGCTGCGCCGGCGGGGCAGCGCAACAAGGCGCTCACGATCGGCGCCGTCTGCAAATCCCTGGAGCAGGAGTTCCCCGACATCTCCATCTCCAAGATCCGCTACCTGGAGGATCAGAAGCTGCTGACGCCGCGGCGCACGCCCGGTGGCTATCGCCTCTACACGCAGGGTGACGTGGCGCGTCTGCGCACGATCCTGCGCATGCAGCGCGATGAGTTCCTGCCCCTGCGCGTCATCCGCCAGGAGCTTGCAGCAGGGCGGGCGGGAGATGCACCCGTTCCCGGT
Organism: Solirubrobacteraceae bacterium; assembly: GCA_036561265.1. Lineage (GTDB taxonomy): Bacteria > Actinomycetota > Thermoleophilia > Solirubrobacterales > Solirubrobacteraceae > Palsa-744. The sequence continues at coordinate 844 of DATBPO010000097.1, forward strand.
CAGCCGGGGCGCGATGGGATCAGGACCTTCCGCGGCGGCGTCAGCGTGCGCGAGTCAAGCGGCGCGCTCTATTCGCTTGAGGAAGTGATCGAGGACACCAAGGCTGATGCCAAGCTCGTTACCGAGCTGGAGGACTATGGCGTCGTCAAGGGCGAGATGCGTGGCGGGGTGCGCTACTTCGATGAGACCGAACGGGAGATCGTCGGCGCCGTTGCCGAGCTGGCTCGCTACGGGGTTGGCGGGCGCAACCTGCGCGTCTTTCGCTCCTCCGCCGATCGCGAGGCAACCCTGCTGCAGCAGATCCTCGCGCCCGCGCTGCGCTCGCGTAATCCGCAACGGCGCAAGGATGCGCTTGACGCGCTTGAGAATCTTGCCGCCGTCACCACACATCTGCGGCACTTGATGCTTGTGCGGGACCTGCGCAAGATCGTGCGTTAGTCGGGTCCAGCTCTGTGGGAATAGATTTTTTAGGAAAAAATCAAGGAAAAAATTGAAGCTGCTGGGATAGGGCCTGGCCGGGTGGCAGCTTTTTGAAGAAGCTGGCTTGGACGAGCTTGCCGCGCTCTGCCCGCCGGGCCCCGTTTCGACGGATAGGCTCCGGCTGTGCACACCGCACGCCGTCATCGCGTCATACACGCCACGCCGCAGGAGCTTTGGGACGTGGTCAGCGATCCACATCATCTGCCTCGCTGGTGGCCACGTGTGAGCCGTGTTGAGGCCGTCGAAGGGGATGCCTTCACGGAGGTTCTGAAGACGGCTAAAGGGAAGCTGGTGCGGGCGGATTTCACGCTAGTTGAGGTCGATGAGGTGGGACGGCGGCTCGTTTGGTCGCAGGAGTTGGAGGGGAGTCCGTGGGAGCGGCTGTTGGCTAGCGCCGAGACAGAGGTGCGACTGATGGCCAAAGGTGGGGACACGGATGTGACTATCGAACTGCGCCAGGCGCTGACGGGGTTCTTTCCGCGCTTCGGAGGATTCCTGGTGCGTCGGGCCGCGTCGGCCACGCTCGATGAGGCGCTGGATGGCCTGGAGCGAATCGGTGTCTGAGCCGTCCGCTATGCGTTGGTGGGGATGGGGGGAGCCAGGGCATCCTGCGGCGTTAGGGGCTGACGCGCTTGCGTTCCTACGCGAACGGGTGGGGGTGTCGGCGACGCCGCGCGTGCCCGTGGCCCTGGGGGCGGTGCGCCTGGAGCCCTCGGCCTTGGAGGAGGGTGCGGCGCAGGCGCTGCGCGAGGTCGTGGGGGAAGCGAGCGTGCGCGTTGATCACGGCGAACGCGTCTTGCACGCCGCCGGGAAGGGCTATCCGGACCTCGTGCGGCTGCGCGCGGGAATGCCTGAAGGGGCGCCCGATGCTGTGCTGTATCCGCGCGATCGTGCGCAGGTGCGTGCGCTGCTCGATGCCTGTGCTCGTCACGAGTTGGCGGTCGTGCCCTTTGGCGGTGGGACGAGTGTGGTCGGCGGCGTGGCGCCGCTGCGTGGCGAGCATCACCGGGCGGTGGTGGCGCTTGATCTGAGCGCGCTGGGCGCAGTGCTCGACGTCGATCGCGAGTCCCAGCTGGTGGCGGTGGGGGCGGGGATGCGCGCGCCTGCGCTGGAGCGTGAGCTGGGCCGGCTTGGGCTAACGCTTGGGCACTTCCCGCAGTCCTTCGAGTACGTCTCGCTGGGTGGCTGTGCGGCGACTCGCTCGGCGGGGCAGGCGTCCACCGGCTACGGGCGCTTTGAGGAGATGGTGAAGGGTCTCGTGCTGGTGGCTCCTGCGGGGGAGATTGATCTGCCGGCAATGCCTGCGACGGCGGCTGGGCCGGAGCTGCGGCGCCTGGCGATCGGCTCGGAGGGAACCCTGGGGGTGATTGCGCAGCTGTCGCTAAGGGTACGACCGGCCCCCGCTGCGCGGGTATATGAGGGCGCCTTCTTCAAGGACTTCGCCGCCGGCACGCAGGCGCTACGCGCCCTGACTCAGGAGCACGCGGCACCGGCCGTGGCGCGCCTCTCGGATGAGGCCGAGACGGGCATGTCGCTGGCGCTGGCTGGCTCGGGTGGCCTCAAAGGACGCCTCGGGCGCTCCTACCTCGGCCTGCGCGGCTACCGCGGCGGTTGTCTGGCGATCCTCGGCTTCGAGGGCGCCATCGAGGAGAGTGCGCTAAGGCGCAAGCACGCGCTGGCGATCGTGCGGCGCCACGAAGGTCTGCCCGTGGGCCAGTCCCCGGGGCGGGCATGGCTTGCGCAGCGCTTTGCCGCACCCTATCTGCGCGATGAGCTCCTCACGCACGGCGTGATGGTGGAGACGCTGGAGACCGCCACGCGCTGGTCGAATCTGCAGCGGCTGCATCGTGAGGTGGGCGGCGCCATCGACCGGGCGCTGGCCGCGCAGGGCACGCCGGGGCTTGTCATGTGCCACGTCTCACACCTATATGAGACGGGGGCCTCGCTGTATTTCACCTTCCTTGCCCGCCAGCGCGAGGGGGAGGAGATCGCGCAGTGGCAGGCCGTCAAGCACGCCGCCTGTGAGGCAATCATCGACGGGGGAGGCACGATCACGCACCACCACGCCGTGGGGCGCGACCATGCGCCGTGGCTTGCGCGCGAGATCGGCAGCGAGGGTGTAGCGGCGCTGCGCGCGCTCAAGCACGAGCTCGACCCGAGCGGGATCATGAACCCGGGCAAGCTGTTATTCAGTGCAGACTGAAGGGGCCGTTGAGTACGACTGGCCCCGGATGTGCCGGTTTGCTTGTCGTCTCCCTGGTGATCAGCATTTCGCGGAAGTGCGCCGCGTCGGAAGGCAGCGCGCCCACGGCCTGTAGCTGGCCTTTGGAGTTGACGTTGGGTGCGCGGCCGAGCACCCGCGCATCGCTCGGAGAGTTGTAGAGCCAGGCGGCGTAGAAGGAGCCGTTTTCGGTGGGGGGCAGGTGTTCGGCGGTGACCAGGAACGCTCGCTTGCTGCCCTGCGATAGGACCTCCACCAGACCAACGGCCTTGCTCGAAGGATCGGGCGAGACGAGATTCAGCTGCTTGTCGATGTGCGGTTCACCGGCCGTGGTCGAGGTCTTCGAGCTGCCCGTCGAGGTGGAGCTCGTGGTGGCACTGCCGTGCGATCTGCCGCTGTTTGAGAGGACGATCACGACCACCACGATCACCGCGATGATCGCCCCGAGCAGAAGCGCGCCGGCTCTCCGCGAGGCGTTCGTTGTACGTGGTGGCTGTTCGGGACGGGCTCTTGCTGGCGGCTTTGTGGCTACGGGGGCGCCCGCCAGCGCCTCCAGCCCCGCGTGCGCGCGTTCACGCACGGCGCTCTCGGGGATGCCGAGCATGTCCGCGATCTCGGCGTGGCTCTTGCCCTGCTGCACCAGCAGTAGTAGCACTGCGCGCTGATCGGGAGGTAGGTCGTCCAGTCTGCTCATGGCATCGGCGCCCACCGCCAGGGCGGCGACGCGGAGCCTAGGCTATCGTGGCGTGCCGATGACAAGCCCCACCGCAGAGCAGATCAACGAGGCCCTCGTCGGCTTTGACCAGCTGTACGGTCTTGAATTCCTCGACTACACCGACGATCAGGTGCGTGCCCGCGTACAGGTGCGCGATGAGCTCAAGCAGCCGATGGGCTTGGTCCACGGCGGCGTATACGCCTCGATCGCCGAGGCCATGACCTCGCTGGCGACGGCCTTCGCGGTGCTCGGAAGCGGCCGTACCTCGATGGGCCTCGCCAACAACACGAGCTTCCTGCGGCCCGTCACCGAGGGCTACGTGCACGCCGAGGCCACAGCGCTGCACAAGGGGCGCACCACGTGGGTGTGGGAGGTTCGCTTCAGCGACGACAACGAGCGCCTGTGTGCGCTGACGCGCATGACTATTGCCGTGCGCGAGATCCCGGCAGGCTAGCCACGCCGGGAACGCGCACGGACCGCGGTTCCTGCGAGGGCAGCGCTTCCTTGGCAAAGCCGGTGTTGGCCTCGGGTAGCGGCAGCGCCTGACCGGGCACGCCCACGCGGTTGATCGGCACCATCGTCTGCGCCGCTTCGCGCGCCTGCGTCGGCGTGGGCGCATAGATGCTCACCACCACACCGCCCGTGGGGATCACGATCGTTGAGCCACCCTCCGCAAGTCGAACGGGCACGCCACGCAGGTCGACCGTGGCATGTAAGCCGCCCGGCACGAAGCTGTTGTCGGGCGAGGTCACAATCGACAGCGGCGAGACGCAGGTGAACTGGCCGCCCCGCGTACAGTCGCCGTAGTGGATCGTGTAGGCGCCGCCTGGATCGTGCGCCGCTTCGGTGATCGCCAGGCGCTGAAACACACCGCCGAGCCAGTACACCGGGTAGGCGTGCTGCAGCACCATCGGCTCCAGCGCACTGCGCGCGATCGGCTGGTCCTGGATCGTGTTGGCGCAGGCACTAAGGGCGAATGCAGACACGCAGGCTGCTGTTGCCGCGGCGGCAAGACGGTGGCGCATCGGGCGCAGAGTAGCGACGCTCAGCCGCGGTAGCGGTTGGTGATGGGCATCCTGCGGTCGCGCCCGAAGGCGCGCGTGGTGACCTTGATCCCCGGCGGCGCCTGACGGCGCTTGTACTCCGCGAGGTCCACGAGGCGGATCGTGCGGTCGACCTCGGCAGCCGGCAGCCCCTGAGCTATCAGCTGCTCGCGGCTTTCATCGAGCTCGATGTAGCCGCGCAGGATGCGGTCCAGCAGCTCGTAGGGGGGCAGGGAGTCCTGGTCGACCTGGTCGGGCCGCAGCTCGGCGGAGGGGGGGCGCGCAATGATCGAGCTGGGGATCGGCGCCTGGGCCTGTGTCCCCGCTAGGGCCTGCGTTCCCGCGGCACCGGCCGGCGAGTTGCGCCACTCGCACAGGCGGTAGACGAGCGTCTTGGGCACGTCCTTGATCACCGCGAAGCCGCCGGCAAGGTCGCCGTAGAGCGTGGTGTAGCCAACTGACATCTCGGACTTGTTGCCGGTCGTCAGCACCAGCCAGCCGAACTTGTTGGACAGCGCCATCAGCAGGTTGCCGCGGATGCGTGCCTGCAGGTTCTCCTCGGTCACATCGGCCTCGTGGGCGGCAAACTCCCCGGCAAGCGCCTGCTCGTAGGACGCCATCACGCCGGCGACTGGCAGCTCGTGCAGCCTCATGCCGAGGTTCCCAGCGAGCGTGCGCGCATCGCTCTGGGTGGCATGGGATGAGTAGGGCGAGGGCATGACCACAGCGCTCACCCGTTCTGCGCCAAGGGCATCGACCGCGACACAGGCCACCAGCGCGGAGTCGATGCCACCGGAGAGGCCCAGCACGACATTGCCAAAGCCGTTCTTCTCAACGTAGTCATGCAGACCCAGGCACAGAGCGCTGTAGACCTCTGCCTCGACCGGCGCAAGCGGTGCGCGCGGCTGCGGTGGTGGCGGTGTTGCGTGCGCCGCCACGCTCTTCGCGTGGGCCGCTGCGCTGGGTGTTAGGTCGAGCTCGCAAATAAGCAGATCCTCCGCGAACTGCACGCCCCGCGCGATCGTCCTACCGTTGGCGTCGAGCACGAAGGAGTGCCCGTCGAAGACCAGCTCGTCCTGGCCGCCCACAAGCCCGCAGAAGGCGATCGCCACTCCATGCTCGCGGGCGCGCTCCGCAAACAGTCGCTCGCGCTCAAGGCCCTTGCCGGCATGGTAGGGGGAAGCCGAGACATTGACGATCAGCCGTGCGCCCGCGTGGGCCTCCTCAGATGCCGGCGGACCGGGCAGCCATAGGTCCTCGCATACCGTCAGTCCGACACAACAACCACCGACGTCGATTGTGGCGCCTTGGTGACCGGCGGTGAAGTAGCGCTGCTCGTCGAAGACGCCGTAGTTGGGGAGGTGAACCTTGCGGTAGATCGCCTGCACCTGCCCGTCGCGCAGCACGGCGGCGGCGTTGTAGACGGCCTGCGCGCGCTCGGGGAAGCCGACGATCGCCACGGTCCCTTGCGTCTGCGCGGCGAGCGCGTGCAGCGCCGTGCCCGTGTCATCGAGAAAGTGCTCGCGCAGCAGTAGATCCTCAGGTGGGTAGCCGGTCAGCGCGAGCTCCGGGAACAGCACCAGCTGCGCGCCCGCCGCGCGCGCGTCCGCGATGCCTGCCGCGATACGCCGCGCGTTGCCGTCGATATCGCCGACGGTGGCGTTTATCTGGCAAAGAGCCAGGCGCACTATCTCCAGAGATCCCTATATTTGCTGGGCTTTTGGGGCCTTTGGTCTGGTACAAGGTACCAATGAGGTACCAATATCCCGGGGCATGATGCGTTGCAACTCATAACCGGAGCCTACGCGGCGAGAGCCGATCCCGATGGGACGAGTCGCTCAGCCATACAACGGAGCACGACGAGTTACGCCCCCCGTAACCGGCGCGCTACGCGCGCCTTCTTGCACAACCCACCCCCAGCCCAAGTGCAGCAGGGTCGGGCCTGCGGCCCTCCGGCGTCGCTGCGCTCCGCGTCGCTTTGCTCCCAGGCCCCACTACTCGTGGGTGCCTTGGTCCGGCTCCAGTTCGGCTTGAAGCTGTGGCAGGATGGCCAGGTCCTTGGGCCGTCCTGCTGCGGTCTTGCTGCGGATGATGTCGGCGCTGGAGGCGACAAGGGCGACATGCGCGCTACCGGGTATCCGGGTGGGTGTCGCGTGCCGAGCGATGTCGTGGTAGCCGTCGGTCCCCGATGGCGTAAACGTGAGGTCGAGCGGCCCGTGCGGTGTGATGAGGTTCCAGATGGTGTTGGTCGCCAGTAGCCGGCGGTCGAACCCACCAGGGACCGCGAGGCCGTCTGGCTCGCTGACGCCGACGGCTATCTTGGCGTCGAGCTCGTTGAGGGCAGCGGCGAGTAGGTCGAGGTTCTCTGGCTCGGGTGCTGGCACGATGTCGATGTCTATGGTGCGCCCACGCCAGCCGCGCGCTTCGGCGGCGACGCCGCCGATCACGACGTAGCGCACCTTGTGGCGATCGAGGGCCTCCAGCACGGATTGCCTGCCGGGCTCTTGTGGCTGGTCACTCATGCGGCTCGTGTATGGGGTTTGGCGGCGTCTTCGCTTTGCTCGAGTGTTGCCCATAGGGCGGGTAGGTATGCGCGGCGCTCAGGCCGGGGGCTTGCGTCGGCGATGCGGATGAGATCGCGCAGCGATGCGAGCTGCACGACGGCGTCGCTGAGGGCGGTCGGCCGAGCAGCGCGGTGCAGGTCGCGGTAGCCGCTTGTGCCGGCGGGCTGCAGGGTTGCGGCGAGGCTGCCGCCGCCTGGGAGGGGCCAGCGCCAGGTGGTGTCCAGGCCGCTGTAGGGGTCCTCGGTCTGCCGCTCCGTGGCACCGAGCGCTGTCGCGGCTGCCTGAAGTCGGGCGAGGTTGCGCTCAGCGTTCTCGGGGACGACCATATACTCGCCGCGGGCGAGCGTGATCGGCCAGCCGTGTGCGGCAGCGGCGATCTCGCCGATCAGCACGCAGCGTACGTCGTGCGAGTAGAGCGCCATGGCAAGCGAGAGGGGATCGCCCGTATCGGTGCTGAGTCGGCGTACCCGTTCGGTGGGTGTGAGGGTCAGCCGCTGCGCGATGTCCAGCGCGTAGGAGTCATCTCGGTTGGCGAGGCCGATCACGAAGTCAAGGCCGCAGGCGCGCACGACAGCGCGCAGGGTGTCGAGCGACGGGGAGTGCTCGGCCGACTCCCAGCGCGCCACCGTTGACGGCGGCACCCCGAGTCTTGCCGCGAGCGCACGCTGTGAAATGCCCGCGCGCTGCCGTGCGATGGCGACCAGATTGGCGCTGAGCGGCATAGGCGATATGCTAGCGGAAAAGCTAGCGTTTATGTATAAGAGCCAATACGCTCCGCATTTACCATTCTGGAATGGAGGGCTTGGCTCACTGGGGTGCTCCCAGACTGCGAGATGACGTCTGCTCGCCTAAGAGCGGCGCATGCGGCACATCGTCGGTGCTGTAGCCATAACGCTCGGACAGCAGCATTAGGAGTGCATCGAGGTCGGGAGTCGAACCGTGCAGCTCGAGTCCCCAGAACTGCGCGCCCGTGAGAAACGCCATCTTCCGCATCTGCTCGAGCTGCTCAATGGTCAGCCACTTCGGCGGCAGTGGCGGCTCATCGGAGGACTCTGCTTGGTGCTGCGGATCGCGAAGGATCTGTTCGCGCATTTCCTCGATGCTTGTGGAGTTCTGTTCGTTGCGGAAGTTGACGCGGGCGTTGACGAGGGCGAGCAGCACATGCCAATCCTTCCAACCACGCTCTTGAAGCTCCTCGTAGGTGCGCCGGAGATGCACATCCGTGGCAAGTCGCGGGAGTGTGTGTGTGAGGATTTCGCGGCAGCGCGCGTAGCGGTTGGTGATGAACTTCAGTGCCTTCTCGCGTGAGTATCCGGGCCCGGGATCGACACGACGCGCGAGCGCAGTGATTGGCTCCGACACGGGAGCGTCTCTCCACTCAATCGGTGAGAAAAGCGACTCGCGACCGGTCGCGCTGAAACGCTCACGTGTAACGACTGCGGCGATCTCATCGTACGGCCGTCCGGCGCCGAGCTTGTGCGTAATGCCGCGTTCAAAACAGCGTTCGAGGATCTTCTCGTGCTCGGACTGTGGCGCCATGGATGCCTCAAAAAGAACTGTCATTAGCGACGCGAGAAGCTCCAGGTT
>DATBPO010000098.1:0-9606 GCA_036561265.1 Solirubrobacteraceae bacterium
AACCAGCGCGCCGCGTCCACGCCTATCTCCTCGAGCAGGTCCTCCAGCGTGACAAACTCGCCGGCGCGCTTTGACATCTGCGCGCGCTCGCCGCGGCGCACGAGGTGGACGAGCTGCATGATCAGCATCTCCAGGTGCTGCGGGTCGCCGCCGAGCGCCTCGTAGGCCGCCTTCATGCGCGCCACGTAGCCGTGGTGGTCGGCCCCCCACACGTCGATCTGGCGCTGAAAGCCGCGCTCGCGCTTGTCCTGGTGGTAGGCGATGTCCGAGGCGAAGTACGTGTGCTCGCCGCTGGAGCGCACGAGCACGCGGTCCTTGTCGTCGCCGTAGTCGGTCGTGCGCAGCCACAGCGCGCCGTCGCTGTAGTAGGTGCGCCCCTGCTGCTCCAGCAGCGCGAGCGTGTGCGCCACCGCGCTCGGCTCGCCCGCGTGCAACATGCTCTCATACGACCACGAGTCGAACACGACGCCGAACGCGGCGAGCGAGCGCTGCATGTCTTCAAGCAGCACGCCGACGGCGATCGCCCCGGCCTCCGCCGCGTCCCCAGCCTCCACCGCGCCCTCGGCGTCGACGCCACCCTGGGGCGAGGACCCGCCCGCACGCACCGGCCCGCCCGCGGCGCTCTCCAGCTGCCGCCGGACGCGCTCGGCGAGCGGCTTGACGTACTCGCCGCGGTAGCCGTCCTGCGCCACCTCCTCGCCGCGGGCGAGCGCGAGCACCGATTCGCCGAGCTTGCGCACCTGCGAGCCCGCGTCATTGACGTAGAACTCGCGCGTGACCTGCGCTCCGTCGAAGGCGAGCAGGCGCGCGAGTGCGTCCCCGTACGCCGCGTTGCGCGCGTGGCCGACGTGCATCGGGCCGGTCGGGTTGGCGGACACGAACTCGACGAGGACCCGCTCGGGCGAGCCGCGCCCCCCCGCGCCGAAGCTCTCGCCGGCGAGCAGTATCCCCGCGAGCGCGGCGCTCAGCCAGCCGTCGCCGACGAACAGGTTGAGAAAGCCGGGACCGGCCACCTCAAAGCGCCGCAGCTGCTCGCCCAGCGCCTCCTTCAGCGCCTCGCCGAGCCGCTGCGCCACCTCGCGCGGCGGCTGACCCAGACGCGGCGCCAGCAGCAGCGCGGCGTTCGTGGAGTAGTCGCCGAAGTCGGCCCGCGGCGGGCGCTCGAAGGTCACCTCAAGCGGCGCCTGCGCCTCGCCGATCAGGGCCGCGGCAGCAGCGCGGACCGCCGCGCGCAGGTCCGCCGGGGCACTCGCCGCGCCGCTCATCGGAGCGCGCGGCTCATCGCACGTCGGCGGCGCATCGAATCTCAGTAGTGATAGGGCTCACCGGCGAGGATCTTATGCGCCCGGTAGAGCTGCTCGAGCAGAACCACGCGCGCGAGCTGATGCGGCAGCGTCATCGCGCCGAGCGACAGGCGGTGATCGACGCGTGGCAGCGGCGGCGCGCCGAACGGGCCGCCGATCACGAACGCCAGCTCGCCGCCCGTGCGGCGGCGCTCCTCCAGGAAGGCGCTGAAGGCGAGGCTGTCGTAGGGGCGCCCGTCCGCCGCCAGCAGCGACACGTACGCGTCCGCCGGCACGCGCCGCGCGACGGACTGCGCGTCGCGCAGCTCCACCAGCTCCAGGCGCACGTAGCGCGAGAGCAGCTTGGCGTAGTGGGCGACGTCGTCGGCGTACGGGGGGCGGGAGCGAACCTCGCCGAGGACGGTCACGCGCACGGCTTGCGATACTAGCCAGGTGAACGACGACGACCAAGGCGCCGAGCGCCACATAAACATCCATCTCTCCCCCGAGATCATGGGGGGCGTATACGCGAACTTCGCGAACGTCAGCCACTCCGACTACGAGTTCACCGTCACCTTCGCCCGCGTCGACCACGAGGTCGAGTCCGAGGAGGTCCCCGGCGTGGTCGTCTCCAGAGTCAACCTCTCCCCGCGCTTCATGCGCGAGCTGATCGACGCGATGGAGGACAATTACTCCAAGTGGCGCACCCGCGAGGGCATCAAGAACCTTCCCGAGTACGGCGGCGCCGAAGCAGGCGGCGACGAGCAGCAGTCGGGTTAGACCGCGGCTCGCGAGCGCGCATAGGCAAGTGCGATTCCGATGCGCTCCACCGTCGGAGGGTGGCTGGCGAGTAGCCGCGTCAGCCAGCGGGGCGGATCGGGGTCGCTCAGGTTCTGCTTGACGATCCGCTGCTCGAAGGCCACGAACGGCTCCGGCATGTCGGTGAGGCGCAGCGAGAAGGCATCCGCGCGGCTCTCCACGCGCCGCGAGAGGGCTCCCGAGACCATGCCGATGGCGGCGCTCACGACTCCCAGCGAGACCGCCAGGGCAGGCAGCGTCGAGGCATCTGCCGGGGCTGAGCCGACCAGGCGCCGCGTGATCTGTGCCGCCGCGTACATCCCGGCTGGCGCCGCAAGCGCGAGCAGCGCCAGTCCGCGCGGCACGTCGCGGTGGCGTACATGGGCCAGCTCGTGTGCGACCACCAGGCGGGTCTCATCGCGCGTGAAGCAGCTGAGCAGCGTGTCGAAGAGCACCACGCGCTTGGTTGGCCCCAGGCCGGTGACGTAGGCGTTGGCGGCAGTGGTGCGCCGGGAGGCGTCGACCTCGTAGACCTCCCCCACCTCCACACCGGCCTGCCACGCGAGCTGCAAAACGTCATCGCGCAGCTCGCCGGCGGGCAGCGGTGTGTAGCGGTTGAAGAGCGGTTCCAACACGATCGGCGCCAGCAATGTCATGCCGGAGGCGCCCGCAACGACCACGCCGGCGCCCGGCAGCCACCACCAGCGAGGCATGCGGCGTATCAGCGCAACGCCCGCGGGGGCGGCGGCCGCCGCCATTCCCACCTCGATGGCGCTGGTCTTCGCGACGTCCCGCGCCCAGCCGCGCCAGGACTGCGTTGCGAGGCCCACCGCGAGGGCGCGCCGGCGCGCGAGGGCGCTGAGCGGCAACGGGACCAGACCCACCGTGGCCGACAGCGCGGCACCCGTCAGAGCGCTCGAGACCAACGGGCGCGTCCGGCCTGCCCGCGGCGGATGCGCGACGAACCAGATAAGCACTCCCATCTGCACGAGACCGGCGAGCGCGTGCAGCGCGAGTTGCGGACGGCCAAAGCGTCGGGCGCGCACGATATCGTCGTGCGAGAAATATTCCTGCACATCGACCGGGTCCGGCTCGATCAGGCCTTCGCTGGGGCGCAATGCGAGCACGGCGGCGCGGGTCATGATGAGCGCCCCGGTCAGCGCCAGGGGCCAGTGAGCGCCGGGTACACGCCCGGGGCTTGCAAAGAGGCGACTGCGCGCTCGTAGGTTGGCGCTACTCACACCCACAATCATGAAGGTCGCGGTCATCTCCGACATCCACGCCAATAGGCACGCCTTCGAGGCCGTGCTCGAGGCGATCGCCGACAGCGAGGCGGAGGAGGTGTGGTGCCTTGGCGATCTCGTGGGCTACGGCGCCGACCCCGACGCCTGTGTGGAGCTCGCGCGCCGACATACCGCGGTGTGTCTGGTCGGCAATCACGACTTGGCTGTCCTCGGCCAGGTGCCCATGCACGAGTTCTCAACCGGCGCCAGTCTCGCCGCGCAGTGGACACAGGAGGTGATCAGCGCCGAGAGCCTGGCGTTCCTCAAGAGCCTGCGCACGACCGGCAAGGAGAGCGCCGTGGGCCTCTACCACGCCAGTCCCCGCGATCCGGTGTGGGAGTACGTGCTCTCCGCGCTGCTCGCCGAGATGTGCCTGGATGCGCAACCCGAGCGGGTCTGTCTAATCGGCCACTCGCACGTGGCGCTGTCCTTCGAGCGCCACGAGGGCGCAATGACCACGGGCGAGCCGCGACGCGAGGGCACGCAGCTGGACATCTCAAGCGGTGAGTGGCTGCTGAACCCCGGCAGCGTGGGCCAGCCTCGCGACGGCGACCCCCGCGCGGCGTGGATGCTGCTGGATCTGGAGAGTTGGAGCGCCTCCTACCGGCGCACGCCTTATGACATCGCCGGCGCTGCTGGCGCGATTCGCGCGGCACGCCTGCCGGCTTCGTTGGCCGAGCGCCTGGAGTACGGTCAGTGAGCATGGGATCGCCCGCCGTTCGCCCCCAGCGCCTTGGACGCCGCGTTCTTCGCCCGTCGCTGGTCGGCCTGTTGGGGTTTGCCTGTGCGACGCTGGTGGCCTGCGGCAGCAGCGGCAAGGGCCTCATCCCGGCTGCTGACGCCGGTCCGTTGCAGAGCGACTTTGAAGAAATCGCACAGGCAGCGAAGACGGGCAACGGCGACTGCACGGCCACGCGGGAAGCCATTGCCAAGGCCGAAGCCGATTTCCAGAAGCTGCCCGCCAGCGTCGACAGCGGTCTGCGCGCGCGCCTGCGTGTGGGGCTCACCAACCTCTCCTCACAAGCACGTTCGGCGTGTGCTGAACCGCTGGCCGGTGTGACCACAGCGACGACCCCCACCACCACGAGCACGAGCACAACCCAGAGCACGACGTCCTCGACCAGTACCAGCACGAGCAGCACGCTGAGCAGGCCCACCACCACGCTGAGCACGCCGAGCGCCACCACCCCCCCGCCGGGCGGCGGTACACCTGCGCCGAGCGAAAGCGAAGGCACACCCGGCAATGGCAACGGCGAAGGCAATGGCGCAGGCCCGGGCGGATCCGGCGCGGGGAACGGCAACGGCAACGGGCAGGGGAACGGACTGGGGAATGGCAACGGCAACGGGGGCAGCGGATGAGACGCCAACGAGATCGCCGGGAGCAACGAAGGAGCGCCATCGAGATCGCCGGGAGCAGCCGATGAGCGCCACCGAGATCGCTGGGCGCTACCGCCTTGAAGGCAGGCTCGGATTCGGGGGCATGTCGACCGTGCATCGCGCTCTGGACGAGCGCCTGGAACGCCGCGTGGCGGTGAAGCTGCTTGCGGAGCACCTCGCGGAGGACCCCACCTTCGTCTCCCGCTTCCAGCGCGAGGCCCAGGCGGCGGCGCGCCTGGTGCACCCCAACATCGTGCAGGTCTTCGATAGCGGCCTCGACGAGGGCTCGCACCAGCACTTCATCGTGATGGAGTACATCGAGGGGCAGTCCTGCGCGGAGATCCTGCGCGATGACGGCTGGGTGGACTTGGAGGAGGCCGTGTCGATCATCGAGCAGGCCTGCGAGGGCCTGCACTACGCCCACCGCCACGGCGTGGTGCACCGCGATGTCAAGCCCGGCAACCTGCTGCGCTCACGCGACGGCGAGGTGAAGTTGGCGGACTTCGGCATCGCAAAGGCCACCGAGCAGTCCTCGATCACGCAGGTGGGCTCGGTGCTGGGCACAGCCGCCTACCTGGCCCCCGAGCAGGCCCGCGGCGAGGAGGCCGGCCCCCGCGCAGACCTCTACGCGCTGGGCGTCGTGGCCTACCAGCTGATCGCGGGGCGCTTACCGTATGAGGCCACCTCGCTGACCGAGCTAGCGCTCAAGCAGCAGCAGGAGGAGCCGCCCACACTCGACACGATCGTCGCCGATGTCAGCCCCGAGCTGGCCGATGCCGTGGCGATCGCCCTCGCCCTCGATCCCCGCGAGCGCTACGCCACGGCACGCGATATGGGCGACGCGATCGCCGACGCGATGCGCGGCATCCCCCCCACCGAGCCGGCTACAGGCACGCGCGGCGCGCCCGCCACGGCAGCGACGAGCCTGCTCTCAGCCAACCCACGCGGCACCAACCCCCGCGGCACCGTCACCCCGCGCCAGCCCCGCCCCGGTCCTCCACGCCAGCAGCCGCCCGTCGCGGCGCCCGCCCCCCGAGCATCAGGCGCGGGGCGCGTCTGGGCCACGCTCTTTGCCGTGCTCCTGCTCGCCGTGGTCGTCGTCGCGGTGATCTTCGTCACCAGCCCCGCCAGCACGACGATCAAGCTGCACAACGTCATCTACAAGGATGTCAACCAGTCGGCCACGGCGTTGAAGGAACTGGTGGCGGAAAACACCAAGTAAGAAGGCGAAAGGCCCGCATACGCGAGCCCTTGCCTGGCAACTGTCACCCAGATCTGAGTTTAGCGGCCACCTCGGCCAGCGTGCCCTGCAGAATCGCCTCGCGCAACTCGCGCATGAGGCGCGCCATGAAGGTGAGGTTGTGCTGGGTGAGCAGGCGCATCCCCGTGAGCTCCTTGGCACGCACCAAATAGGACAGGTACGCTCGCGAGAGCCCACGCGAACAGGCAGGGCAGGGGCAGTCCTCCTGCAGCACCGCGGCGTCCTCGCGATAGCGCGCCCGGTGCAGATCAAGGCGCCAGCGCTCACCAGGATCGGGCACGAGCGCGCAGCCGTGACGCCCCAATCGCGTGGGGATGGCGCAGTCAAACGTATCCACTCCAAGTTCGACGCCGCGGATGAGGTCATCGATGTCGCCGATGCCGAGCAGGTGCCGCGGGCGCGCCTCGTGCTCGCCGCCGAGCTCGTCGATCGCCCAGCCCACGACCTCGTACATCTGCTCCTTGTGGTCCCCCAGCGAGCCGCCGATGGCGATGCCCTCGCAGGCACTGGCGGCGACGACGCGCGCCGACACACGGCGCAGGTCCTCGAAGACGCCCCCCTGCACGATCCCATACACGAGCTGCCCGGAAGGCCCGCTCTCGGCGTGCCAGGCAAGACAGCGATCGAGCCAGCGGTGCGTGCGCAGGGTGGAGTTCTCGGTGTAGCTGCGCTCGACGTGGAAGGGCGTGCACTCGTCGAAGACCAGGGCGATGTCCGAGCCAAGCGCGGCCTGAATGGCCATGGAGCGCTCGGGCGAGAGGAAGTGCTCCTGGCCATTGACGTAGGAGCGAAAGCGCACACCGCTCTCCTCGATGGACAGGATCGAGCCGGCCCGCCCAGGGGAACCGTGTGCGGCGCTGGCCGCACCGGCCTCGGAGGAACCGGACTGACCAGAGCGTGAACCGGGGGTGGAGGGCGAGCGGGCAGAACGGCCCTTAATCTCATCCGCCACCGTGCCGTGCCCCATGGAGAAGACCTGAAAACCCCCGCTGTCGGTGATGATCGGTCCGGACCAACCCATAAAGGCATGCAGGCCGCCGAGGCGCTCGATGAGCTCCTCACCGGGGCGCAGATGCAGATGAAAGGTGTTGCCGAGGACCATGTCGAAACCCAGGGCGGCAACCTCCTCGGCGAGCAGGCCCTTGACGGTGGCCTTGGTGGCCAGCGGCACGAAGGCGGGCGTGCGCACGTCGCCGTGGCCGGTGTGCAGGAGTCCCGCGCGCGCGGGTGAGCCGGGCTGGCGTGCTTGGATGGTGAACGCGCTGCCGGCCACCGCGGCATCCTAGTTGGCCCCGCCCCAGCACACGCACCCAAGCGCCCGATGCCCACGACATGACATTGACATGACATGACCACCCTGGCCTCCATCACCGACCTGGCGCAGAACGTCGGCTACCCACTGATGTTCCTGCTGATCATGGCGGAGTCAAGCGGCCTGCCGCTGCCGGGCGAGACGGCGCTGATCACCGCGGCGGTGCTGGCCAGCCAGGGGCGCCTGGAGATCGCCATCGTGATCCCGCTGGCGGCATTGGCGGCGATCGTGGGGGACAACATCGGCTACGGCATCGGGCACAAGGGCGGGCGCTGGCTGTTGGAACGCCCCGGCTGGTTCCACGCGCGGCGCGAGAAGGCCCTGAGCGACGGCGAGGTGTTCTTCGCCAAGCACGGCCCCAAGGCGGTGTTCTTCGGGCGCTTCTTCCTGGGGCTGCGTGTGTGGGCCTCTTGGCTGGCGGGCATCACACGCATGCACTGGCGCTCCTTCGCCTTCTGGAACGCCTGCGGCGGCATCATCTGGGCCACGGCGGTGGGCCTGGTGGGCTACTTCCTGGGCCACGCGGCGGGCAACGCCATCCAGACTTTCGGTCTCTTCGGTCTGCTCGGCGTGCTGGTGGCGGTCGGCGGCGGGCTCTTCGCGCATCGTCGCCACGTTCGCCGCAGGGAGGCGGAGTCGGGTTAGACGGGTTAGAGATTTAAGAGGACCCCACAAGGGGGTCCGGTGTGGGCCGCGTGTCGAGAGGATCACTGCCCCGACGCGGGGCGTCCAGCGGGGATCTCGAACTAACGGTCAGGGCCGGATATCGAGAGGATCACTGCCCGAGAGCAGTTGCGCCGTTGCAACAGGGCGCGATGCGATCCCACATCTCCGCCAGGGCGCCGAGCTCGGGTTCGGAGAAGCGCGAGAGGAACTGCTCGCGCACCACCGCCAGATGCGTGCCACGGGCGTCCCTGAGTCGCTCCAGCCCTAGCTCGGTGATACAGGCGTAGGCGCCGCGCGCGTCGTGTTCGCAGGTGCAGCGCATCAGCAGACCGTCGCGTTCCAGGCGGTCCGCCAGGCGCGTGAGACCGCTGCGCGAAAGCTGCGCGCGCTCGGCGAGGTCGCACATGCGTATCCGCCCATCGGGCGCCTCCTGGAGGTAGTGCAATACCTCGTAGGAGCTCAGCGGCAGGCCGTGTGCGCTTTCGAGCTCTGCGTCCAGGCGCTTGGCGAGCGAGGCGTGCGCGCGCATGAGGCCGCGCAGGGCGCGCAGCTCCCCCTCACTGAGGGCGGACTGGACGCTGGATACGGGTCCCGGCGTGGGTCCCCCATCGCTCTTTATCTTGACGGCGGTCGCAGTGGACATACTTTGCTTCCTCCCAGGCGAACATAGCAGCGCTGGGGCTCAGCGCCGGGTGGCCCTCCAGGCCCATACCATCGCCAGCGGCTGCAGGGGCAGGCGCGCATACAGCAGCCCGCGCGGGATCTTGTGGAACTTCTCGGGGTTGCGCGCCATGTGCAGGTTGGCCGGGAAGATCGCCGCCAGCAGTGCGATCAACGCGAGGCCCGATAGCCGGCGGGTGGCGGGCAGGAAGACCCCCACGCCACCCAGCACCTCGGCCACGCCGCTGACGGTGACGAGCGTGACGGGATCGCCAATACCGGGGGGAACGATGCGCTGGTAGGCCCGGGGGATCACGAAGTGGTTGACGCCCGAGCCGATGAAGAAGCAGCCGAGCAGCGCCCTGGATCTTCCGTTCTGGCGCGGCACGGCAGCTTGCTCAGCTATGCGCGGCTCGTCATTCATGGGCGGGTGTTTATCAGAGAGGAGCCGGTCATCTGCACCGGCTGCGATATTCCGAGCAGATCGAGCACCGTCGGGGCGACGTCCGCGAGGATGCCATCGCCCTGGCGCAGCTGGAGGCCCGGCACGGTGACGATCAGCGGCACGGGGTTGAGCGAGTGCGCGGTGTTGGCGCTGCCGTCGGGCTCGAGCATGTGGTCGGCGTTGCCGTGATCGGCGGTCACCACGCAGGCCCCCCCGCGCTCGTGGACGGCCGCGAGGACCTGGCCGAGGCAGGCGTCGACGGTCTCCACAGCGCTCACCGCCGCGGGGATGACGCCCGTGTGTCCCACCATGTCGGCGTTGGCGAAGTTGATGATGCCGAAGCGGAACCTGCCGGCCCCGTCGTCCTGCAGCCAGGCCCCCACAAACGCCGCCGCGGCCTCGGGGGCGCTCATCTGGGGCTTGAAATCGTAGGTCGGCACCTCGCGCGGCGAGGGCACGAGCTCGCGGCGCTCGCCCGCGTAGGGGGCCTCCTCGCCGCCGTTGAAGAAGTAGGTCACGTG
>DATBPO010000099.1:0-2196 GCA_036561265.1 Solirubrobacteraceae bacterium
CAGCTCGATGAGCTGCGCTGGATCCGTGAGGCGCTGCGCGCGGCCGCGGCGCTGCCACCCTCACGGACGGCACACCACGAGCTTGCGGTCGAGCATTGGGTTGGCGGTCAGGCCAGCTACTACGCCGATCGGGCGCATACGCAGCGCAAGCGGCTGCACATCCTGGAGCGCCGCTCGCGAGTCTTCATGGGTGCGGGCCTGCTCGCCACCGCCGGACTCGTCATTTTCTGGAATCGTCTGCTGGGCCTGCCGGCCTGGCATCGCTGGATCGTGGTGCTCATGGGATTCGCGCCCATCGGCGCCGCGCTCTGGGAGACCTATGCCGAGCGGCTCGGCCTGCGCACCCAGGTCAACCAATACGCGCGCTTCGCCGGTATCTTCAGTCGCGCCAAGCGCTTCGCGGAGCGCCTCGAGCGCCATCCGCCGCGACACGACCGACAGCACGCCCTCATCGCACTGCTGCGCGAGCTCGGACGCGAGGCCCTGATGGAGAACGGCGACTGGGTGCTGTTGCTGCGCGAGCGGCCGATCGTTCTGCCCAAGGGCTGAGGCAGCAACGGAGTCTACAATCCGCGGAACTGTTGGGTGAGGCCAACCTGCAGTTCCACCACCCGCCGTGTTGAGCAGCCGCGCGACTTGCGCAGGCCCCGAACGCTCAGGACTCAAGTCCCCGATTGAGATGGTGGAGCCAGGCGGGATCGAACCGCCGACCTCTTGCATGCCATGCAAGCGCTCTCCCAGCTGAGCTATGGCCCCACAGAGTCTCCCGGAGCCCCACAGGGGCGTGGGAGCGGGAGGAGGCCGGCGAAGGTACGTAAGCCCCGCGGGACTGTCAAGAAGAAGCGGTTTTCAGCGCCTCATCGATGCGAGCCAGCGCACGCTCCCGGCCCAGGAGCGCCAGCGTGGCATCGATCGGCGGTGAGACCGCCGTACCCGTGACCGCCACCCGTACCGGCTGCGCGATCTTGCCGAGGCCCGTTCCGAGGGCGCTCGCCAGCCCATCCAGAGCGCCGTGAATGGCTGCGGCGCTCCACTCGGGAAGCGCTCCCAGCCGCTCGCGTACCTTGGCCAGCATCTCCAGGCCGCCGCCGGCCAGGTGCTTGGCCGCGGCCTTCGGCTCGATCTGCACCGCATCGGTGAAGAAGAACCGGCTGTTCTGCGCCATCTCCTTCAGGGTCTTGGCCCGCTCGCGCTGGGCGAGGATCACGCCTACGAGGAGGCGCTGATCGTCGCTGTCCAGGCCGAGGCGGCGCAGCTGCGCCCGCAGGTGCGGCACGATGGATTCAGGCAGCGCGCGCATCATGTGCTGCTGATTGAGCCACAGGAGCTTCTCGGGGTTGAAAGCCGAGGCCGCCTTGTTGACATCGTGGATGTCGAACGCCGCGATCATCTCCTCGCGCGTGAACACCTCCTGATCGCCGTGCGACCAGCCCAGGCGCACCAGGTAATTGAGGAGCGCATCGGGCAGGTAGCCCTCCTCCTCGTATTGCAGCACGCTCACCGCGCCGTGGCGCTTCGAGAGCTTCGCCCCGTCGGGGCCGAGGATCATCGGCACGTGCGCGTAGACAGGCGGTTTCGCACCGAGCGCGAGCAGCATGTTCATCTGCCGCGGCGTGTTATTGAGATGATCATCGCCCCGGATCACATGCGTGATCCCCATGTCCCGGTCGTCCACCACCACGCAGAAGTTATAAGTTGGCGTGCCGTCGGAGCGGGCAATGATGAGGTCGTCGAGCTCGGCGTTCTGGAAAGTGACCGGCCCGTGGATCACGTCATCGACCACCACGGCACCCTCGAGCGGATTGCGGAAGCGCACCACCGGCGCCACCCCGGGGCGCGGTTCCTGGCGATCCCGGCAACGGCCCGCGTACCGCGGCTTCTCCTTGCGCGCGATCTGCTCCTCGCGCATCGCATCGAGCTCCTCCTTGGTGCAATAGCAGTGATAGGCGCTGCCGGCAGCCAGCATCTCCCCGATCACCGCCCGGTAGCGATCGAAACGATGCGACTGATAGTACGGCCCCTCATCGGCATCGAGCCCCAGCCAGGCCATGCCCTCCAGGATCACCCGCACCGCCTCGTCCGTCGAGCGCTCGCGGTCCGTATCCTCGACGCGCAGCACGAACTTCCCACCGGTGCGGCGGGCGTAAAGCCAGCTGTAGAGCGCGGTCCGCACGCCCCCCATATGGAGCATGCCGG
>DATBPO010000100.1:0-4600 GCA_036561265.1 Solirubrobacteraceae bacterium
CCACGAAGTAGGGCTGCACCACCGGCGGTTCGCGACGCGCACGTTCGAGCATCGTTGCAGTTAGCAACTCGTGCGCGGCCACCACGAACTCCCTACACTCACGCCCCCGATGCACGACCATGCGGTGGTGTGAGCGCGCGCGTTCGATCGGGTCCCGTAGCACCGCGATGAGCTTTGTCTGAGGTAGATGCGAATGGATTCGCCGCGCCACCTCGGGCACATCCACGCCAGGGCTGCCCATCATGTAATGGGGTGAGACCGTCCCGCGCAACTGCCCCGGTCGGGCGTCGGCGAAGTACTCGCCCATGTACCACTCCAGGCCGCGCGCGAAGGGCTCGTCGTGGCTGAAAAACGGCGCCTCCTTGGAGGGCGGTACGTAGATCTCGGGGTGGCTCGCCAGGTGCTGCCACAGCGAGGTCGTGCCCGAGCGCTGGGCCCCGATGACGAGGAAGTCGATGCTCTGGCCCACACGCGCAGTCAAGAGGATGTGAAAGCCGCGGCTGTTGCCAGGATGTTGCCGAAGTAATTGCGAGGCGGCTACGGCGCTATTGTGCCCGCCCGTGCCAAGCCTCGGCATCGCGGTGGTGACCTACAGGCGGCCGGAGCGTCTGCAGCGGCTCATCGCCGCGCTCACCGAGCTCACAGGTAGCCCCCATCGCCTAGTCATCGCCGACGACGGCAGCCAGGACGGCAGCGCCGAGTGGTGCCGCGCGCAGGGACATACGCTCGTCACCGGCGCCAATCGCGGCGTTGCCTGGAACAAGAATCGCGGGCTCTTCGCCCTGCTGGCCTACGGCTGCGATCCGCTGCTGCTGCTCGAGGACGACGTCTATCCGGCGCAGGCCGGCTGGGAGCGTGACTGGATCGAGGGTACCCGCCGCTGGCACCACCTCGCCTACCACCATCCCAAAGTCGCCAAGCGCACCGTGTCCGGCTGTGGCACCCCCGCTGACCCTTTTGTCAACAGCACCGCCACGGCGCAGTGCCTTTCCGTCTCCGCCGAGGTCCTCGGCAAGGTCGGCTTCTTCGACCCTCGCTTCCGTGGCTGGGGCCACGAGCACGCCGAGTGGACCACGCGCATCAAGCGCGCCGGCTATGGCTTCAAGAGCATCACGCTGCCCGACGGTCGCCGACCCAAGGCGCAGCTCTACTTGTCTGGAGGTCTCGCAAGCGACGACGCGCCGAGCTTTCGCAACGACCAGCAGGCGCTGCGCAACCGCGAGCTGGCGCGGAGCCTGCGCGGCGAGGCGCTCTACCGGCGCCCCTGGCGGTGTGACGAGGAGCGCCGCGAGTTCCTGGCCGAGCAACTCGCCGGGGGCATCCGGGGTGAGGAGCTCGCGCGCCGGCTCGAGTCGCACGGAGGCTGATCCGCGTCCGCTGGAGCACGCCGGCGGTTCGGCCTCACGGCCTGGAGCATGAGGCGCTGATCCTAGGTCGAGATGTTTTCGGCGCTGCTAGGCCCAGGGAGCGTGCTCCCGCCCGCGCTTCCCGGCGCGCTCACCAGCAGCGGGTGCAGTGGCGTCGCCCGCAAATCGAGCTTCGTCGGCCAGCGGTGCACGTCCAAGTGCAGCAACAGCTTGCGCTTGCCGGCCTTCAGCGTCTCGCGCGGTGTCTTTGCGACCACGTGGCCGTGGCGCTTAGCGAAGAGCTGCACGTGCGCTTCGGCGATCAGCTTGAACGTCAGCTCCAGCGTGTTGCCGTGGATGACGTGCGAGCGCAGGCCCACGAGCACCTGGGCGTTCGAGAGCACCTGTGTGGGCGGCGTAGCCGGGGGTGTGGGCGGTGGGGGTGGCGGGGGCTGGTTGGCCAGCGAGTCATCGGGGGGCGGTTCGTCGGCGGGCAGCTGCGGCACGCCGGGGTCGGCTGGGCGGAAGGTGATGACAGCTGCGAAGTTCGCGTCGCCGTCCTGCGTCAGCGCGCTGCCGTCGGTGTAGTGAAAGAGCCAGCCCCGGTCAGTCGCCAGCCAGCAATCGTTGGCGGCCGGGCACGTGATCGGGCCGGCGTTGCCGCGCTTGCCCACTTCCTGCGTGGGGCCGAGCTCATCGCTCTCGGTCAGCTTACCTTCAGCGTCTATGCGGGCGACGTGCGCCTGGCCGTCCCCCACGTGCAGCGTCACCCATGCGGCCGCCGCCCCCGGTTCCGCGGCGATGCCCTGCGGCACTTCCGCGGGGCCGAAGGGGTCATCTCCGCCGGGGTCCGATCCACCCAACACCTGTGCCCACGCGCTTTCATGCGTCGTCGGGTCTTCGGCGTAGCGCAGCGCGATCGGGTGTGCCACGCCGCCGCCCGAGCTCGTCGCTTCGCTGCCATTGGGCCCCGCGATGGCCCACAGCTGCGCTGCGGCCGGGCTGCTGTTAGAGGGGGTGTAGTCGCTGCTGAGGGCAAAGGGGCCGAGCGTCGCCGGTTCCACCGGTAGGCCGCCGTCGTCGAAACCGTAGTCGGGCAGCGGTGGGCAGAATTCAACCGTCGCGCAGGAGGGGTCGGGCATGAACAGGTTGTGGAAGTCCACACCCGAGCCCGGCGGGTCGAGCTGGTGCAGCACCCACGGGTTGCTCGTGCTTTCCGCGCCATACACATCTTCTGTGCCCAGCGCCACGCTCTCAAACAGCCTGCCCGGACCGGCCACAGCCATCGACGCCACCGCATGGTCCTCCGGCGAGTACACCGCAGTCACGTTCGCTCCATCCCAGTGCAGGTGGAAGGCGCCGAAGTTGGGCGCTTCACCGAGTTCACCGCCAAACCAGCAGTTACTGGGGCTCAGGCAGGCAGCCGCGTCCATTGCCCGGTAGGAGAACGGCTGGTTCAGCGGCTCCGCATAAGAGCCAACGACCTGCCCGTCCTTGAAATGGCACAGCGAGATGTTGCCGTATTCCGCGCCCGCCAGCACGACCTGGCCGGGACGCTGATCGGAGATCGTCCAGAACTCATCCGGCCCCGCCCACGCGATCCGCCCATGTGCACCACCGCACACCGTCGAGAGCTCGTGCCAGGCCGTGCCGTCGTACGCATACAGACCGCACGGAACCGACGCGCCCGCCGTTGCCGCGCATGAGCTCCCCGTACCGCCCGTGATCAGCACGCCCCGGTTGGGCGCCCAGAACTCGATGTCGCCCACTTCGCCCAGCGGCACCGGGAAGGTTGCTGGTGGCACCCCCGGCGGCGGGGGTGGGGCGTCCGCCGGCGCGAACCGCCACGTGGCAGCGGCGCCGGCCGACGCAGGCGGGACTGCGACCATCGCCAGTACTGCGAGTAGCGCGCAGAACGCCACGAGCGCGCAGAACGCCACGGATACCTGTGAGCGCCACCTCATCGGTGCTTGCTCCTGTGCTTGTGATGGGGCTTGTGGTGCTTGGGCTTCTGCTTCGGTATGTGGTACTGAGGCAGCCCGTATGCCGGTGGCGGCAGGTTGTAGATCGCCGGGCGATGCGGGAATCTCGCGCGCAGCGTCAACCGCAGTCGCGGGTGGCCGGGGGCGGTGAAGGTGACAGTGATCGTGGCGTACAGGCCGTGCTTGCCTCTAAGCAGCGAGCGATAGCGCGCGGCGGGGATCAGGTGCAACTCCACCAGACCGGGGCTCGTGGTCCTCATGCCGGCGCGAGCGATCTGTGCCATGGCGGGCTTGCGCACCTTGCGTGGGCGTTTGGATGTCTTGCGCGCCCGTTTAGATGTTTTGCGAGCATGTCTGGATGCAGCCTTGCGTTTCGCTGTAACTGCGACGGCGCCGGCGCTGAGCGCTCCTGTGCCCGGCACCGAGACATACAGCAGCAGCGTGCCGTCCGGCGAGGGCGCCGTGCTGGCGCTGATGCTCCAGGGGATCGGCGCCGAGGGGCCCGGCGGGAGCGGGGTGACACTCTGGCTGCCTAGAACCGTGGGCGAGTCGATCTCTTCGGTCGTATACACGTCGCTGCCCTGGTTGACCACGCCGTAGACGAGGTTGCCCGCGGCCGAGGCCAGGGCCAGCTGCCCTCCGTTGTCGCTCAGCGCCGCCGCGAACACGCCGTCGTTGGCCGGCTGACCGTCGTAGCCCTGCGTTACCAGTTGCATCGTGCCGGCCGGCAGGTTCACCTCATACAGCTGCGGCGCGGCGGCAGAGCTGAGCGGGGGGGTGATCAGCGCCGGCGGCGCCAGCGGGAAGGCGATGCGCTGCGTCGTAAACGCCACCCGCGTGCCATCGGGGGACAGCGCGATGCTGCTCACCGGCGAGCTCAGCGCGGCGTCGATGAAGTTCAACGAGGCCCAGCCGGTTAGCCGCACGATCGCCTGTGCGCGGGTGAGGCCGGGCGTCATGTTCACCACGAACGCATTGGCCGGTGGGGGCCGCGTCTGGTTGAGCAGCCCGAAGTCGGGGTCTTCGCCGTAAGTGGGCTGCGTGGAGAGCAGGGCCACAGTGGTTCCGTCGGCGCTCAGCTGCGGGGTCACGGCGCCCAGCGTGTCGCCGAAGCCGCTGCCCGAGCTGAAGCCCGTGCCGACCGACGCCCGCGAGGTGTAGCTGCCGAACGCCGGCGCCGCGCCCGTGTATTCCTGCGGCGAGATGCCCTGCGTATCCCAATCGAGGTCAAGGCCGCCGGGGCAGGCCGGTGGGCAGCCGGGCGCAGAGGCG
>DATBPO010000101.1:0-8332 GCA_036561265.1 Solirubrobacteraceae bacterium
ACCAAGGAGGGCTACCCCAAGCCCGACGGCAAGTACACCTTCGACAAGCTCTCCTCCGTCTTCATCACCGGCAACGCCACGCGCGACGATGCGCCCAACCACATCCGCGTGCAGAAGCACGTGCCGCGCGAGGTCGCCGAAACCTGGCGCTGGATGTGCCCCGCTGGGGTGTACGAGATCCCCGATGATGCCCCCGAGCATGGGGCTGTCGACGTGATCGTCAACTACACCAACTGCGTGCAGTGCGGCGCCATCACCGCCAAGGGCGGTCGCCTCACCACCCCCGAGGGGGGCGACGGGCCGCTGTATCAGATCCTTTGAGCGAAACACCCGTGGTTTGCGGGTGTTCCTTGACTGCATATGTTTCCTGCTCACCTTCACCTTGCCCTGCTCGCCGCAGGGGTGCTCGCCCAGGCTCCGGCGCCTGCGCCCGCGCCAGCTGTAACGGCAGCCGTCGAAAAGTGCATTCCTTCGGTCAATCAGGCCGAACGCTCGGCCACCTTCGTCGCGCAGATGACCGCGGTTCCCGGCACCCAGCGCATGTCGATGCGCATCGAAGTGCAGGAACGCGCGCCCACCGACACCGCCTTCCACACGATCGTCGCCCCTGGCCTTGGCATCTGGCGCTCCTCCGAACCCGGGGTCAAGGTCTACAAGTACGTCAAGGAACTAACCAACCTCACCGCCCCCGCCGCCTTTCGCGTCCAGGTGCACTACCGCTGGCTCGATGAACGCGGCAGAACGTTCAAGCGTGCCCTGCGGCGCTCTCCTGAGTGCATGCAGCCGGTGGATATTCCCGGGCCAAGCGCTAGAATGCCGGGAGCATGAAGACCGCGATCCATCCTGAGTACCTAGAGGCGCACGTGTCGTGCACCTGCGGCAACGAGTTCACCACGCGCGCCACGCGCCCTGAGCTGCACGTCGAGGTGTGCTCGAACTGCCACCCCTTCTACACCGGCCGCCAGAAGCTGGTCGACACCGGTGGTCGCGTCGAGCGCTTCCAGCGCCGTATGGCCAAGGGCCGCGCACGCTCCGCCCAGGCCGGGCAGAGCCGGTCCGAGTAGGGCAGGCAGCGCTGATGGCTTCCCGCCTGGCCGCCGGTCCGCCGACGCCAGCGCCGGGAGAGACGTCAGAAACATCGGCCGCGTCCCCGAACGGGATGCTCCAGGCCCAGCGCGACGCGCCGCTCGGCGGGCAGGCCGTGCTGGAGGGCGTCATGATGCGCGGCATCCGCAACTGGGCCGTCGCCGTGCGCAAGCCGGCGATCGAGTCGGCCCTGGAGGCCGTCAACGAGGCCGAGAGCGCGGCATCCGCAAATGGGGCCTCCGCAGCTTCGGGCAACGGTGCGAATGCGCCTGGCGCCTCGGGCCACGACGCGGTCACGATTGATCCCGTCGGTGAGATCGAGGTCACGACGTTCCCGCTGGATTCGGCGCTGCGCCGCCACCGCTGGCTGCGCGTCCCCGTGCTGCGTGGCATCGTCGCGCTCGGTGAGTCGCTCGGGATCGGCTTCAAGGCGCTCGGCGTCTCCGCCAACGCCCAGCTCGCCGCCGTCACAGCAGGCGGCAGCGGGGGCGAGCACGAGGGCGAGGACGGCGAGGCCGCGGAGCCGATGGAAATCTCCGGCGGCATGTGGGCCGGCACGATCGTCGTCGCGCTCGTCTTCGCCATCGGCCTCTTCTTCCTGCTGCCCCTCGGGCTCACCAGCCTGATCAAGGGCCAGCTGCACTCCTCCGCGCTCTTCTGGATCGTCGAGGGCATTCTGCGCACGGCGATATTCCTCGGCTACATGCTGCTGCTCTCGCGCCTGCGCGACCTGCGCCGCGTGTTCGAGTACCACGGTGCCGAGCACAAGACCATCTCCTGCTTTGAGGCCGGCCTCGACCTGACCCCCCAGAACGCCCAGCGCTTCTCGCGGCTGCACCCGCGCTGTGGCACCAGCTTCCTCTTGATCGTCATGATTGTCTCGATCTTCGTCTTCGGCGCCGTGGGGCTGCCCGCCTGGTATCTGCTCGTCGCCTCGCGCATCATCGGCGTGCCCCTGATCGCCGGCATCTCCTTCGAGATCATTAAGTTCGCCGGGCGCAATCGCCGCCGGCGCTGGGTCAGGGCCGTCATGTGGCCGGGGATGCAGCTGCAGCTGCTCACAACGCGCGAGCCCGACCTCGATCAGCTCGCGGTCGCCATCGCCTCGCTCCAGGCCGTGCTGGCGCTCGAGGACCCGACCGAGCTCTCCGCCAAGGACCTCGTGGGCGTCGAGGTCGTGGCGTAGGCCCGCAGCTGCGATATTCGCAACGTTGATATACGCGCTGCGGTTATGCGCAAATAGACTGGGGTCCAATGATCGAGGATCTCATCGAGCAGATCGAGACCCGCTTCGCCGAGCTGGGTCAGCAGATGACCGACCCCGAGGTGATCGGGGACAGGGAGCGCTATGCCGAGGTCGGGCGGGGATACAGCCAGCTTGAGCCCGCCGCCAAGCTCGCGGGGGAGTGGCGCCGGGCGCAGGATGATGCCTCGGGGGCGGAAGAGCTGCTGTCAGAGGATGGCGAGGACGCTGAGGTGCGTGAGATGCTCGCCGGCGCGCGCGAGCGCATTGAGGAGCTTGAGGAGGAGATCCGGGTGGCGATGGTCGAGCGCGACCCCAACGACGAGAAGAACGTCATCGTGGAGATCCAGGGCGGGGCCGGCGGCGATGAGGCCGGGCTGTGGGCGGGGGACCTCTACCGCATGCTGAGCAAATACGCCGAGCGGCTGGGCTTCAGCACTGAGGCCATGGACATCGGCGAGGGCAAGTACACCTTCGCGATTAAGTCCCGCCCGCCCGAGGGCGCCTACTCAGTCTTCAAGTTCGAGGGCGGCACCCACCGCGTCCAGCGCGTGCCCGAGACCGAGTCCCAGGGGCGCGTCCACACCTCCACCGCCACCGTCGCCGTCCTGCCCGAGGCCGAGGACGTCGACATCCAGGTCGACCCCAACGATCTGCAGATCGACGTCTACCGCTCCTCCGGGCCCGGGGGGCAGTCCGTCAACACCACCGACTCCGCCGTCAGGATCACGCACAAGCCTTCCGGGATCGTCGTCTCCATGCAGGACGAGAAGTCCCAGCTGCAGAACCGCGAGAAGGCGCTGCGCGTCCTGCGTGCCCGGCTCTACGAGCGCGCGCTCGCCGAGCAGCAGGCCGAGCTTGCCGCCGACCGCCGCTCGCAGGTCGGCACCGGGGATCGCGCCGAGAAGATCCGCACCTACAACTACGGCGAGCGCCGCGTCACCGACCACCGCATCAAGCTCACCGTCCACAACCTCGACCAGGTGCTCGCCGGGGAGCTCGATGAGCTGACCGCGGGGCTGCAGGCGGATGAGAAGCGGCGTCGCCTGGAGGCCCAGGCCGCGGCGTAAGTGGCGAGGTGTCGGTGCCGGCAAAGCGGTCCTTGGGCGAAAACCCGGTGCGCGAGGTGCTGGACGGGGCGATCACCGCGATCGGAGCGGCCGGTTGTGAAACGCCGCGGCTCGACGCGGAACTGCTGCTCGCGCACGTGCTCGGGGTCCCGCGCGAGCGACTCTTGATTGACCGCGAGCTGGTCGTGGCGGGGCCGGCCGTCCGTGCCTTTCAGGACGCCGTGCGGCGGCGCTCCGTGCTGCGCGAGCCGGTCGCGTACATCGTCGGCTATCGCGGTTTTCGCCATCTGGAGCTGGCCGTCGATTCCCGTGCGCTCATTCCGCGGCCCGAGACCGAGTTGCTCGTCGAAGTGGGGTTGACGCTCGCGCCCAGCGCGCGTGTGCTCGATATCGGTACCGGCAGCGGGGCGGTCGCTTTGGCGCTCAAGCACGAGCGCCCCGATCTGCTTGTGAGCGGCAGCGACATCAGCACC
The DNA here is from genome assembly GCA_036561265.1 of Solirubrobacteraceae bacterium. GTDB lineage: Bacteria > Actinomycetota > Thermoleophilia > Solirubrobacterales > Solirubrobacteraceae > Palsa-744. The sequence continues at coordinate 3,873 of DATBPO010000101.1, forward strand.
GACGCGCTCGATCTCGCGCGCGCCAACGGTGAGCGGCTCGGGCTGCAGGTGAACTGGCTGCTCGCGGATCTGCTCGAGGGCGTCCCTGATGAATTCGACGCCTTGCTCTGCAACCCGCCCTACGTCGCCGAGTCCGAGCGCACGTCGCTGGCACCTGAGATCGTGCGTCACGAGCCGCCCGGGGCGCTCTTTGCTGGGGCTGACGGGCTTGATGTCATCCGACGGCTGGCGAAGCAGTTGAGCGAGCGGCGGCGGTTACGCATGATCGCGCTGGAGGTGGGGGCCGGGCAAGCGCCGGTCGTCGGTGGGCTCTTGCGCGAGGCGGGCTTCGGGACGGTGCGTGCCGAGCGCGACCTCGCCGGGATCGAGCGCGTGGTCGTGGGGGAGCGGGTATGACGCTCAACCCCGGCGACGCCCAGCGTCTGGAGGAGTGCCTGAACAAAGGGGGAGTTGTGATCTTCCCGGCGGACACCGTCTATGGCATCGGCTGTGACCCGCAGAACCGCGCCGCCGTCGAGCGTATGTACGCGCTGAAGGGTCGTCCGGCCAAGCGGCCTGCGGCGGTGATGTTCTTCTCGTTGGGCGCCGCGTTGGAGGCGCTGCCCGAGCTTCACGAGCGCGAGCGCACTGCGATGAGCCGGCTGCTGCCCGGGCCTCTGACACTGCTGCTGCCCAATCGCAGCCACCGCTTCCCGCTCGCCTGCGGGCCTGATCCGAACACCCTTGGCGTGCGCGTCCCGCTGCTGGAGGGAGCGTTGATGCCGCTGAGAGCCGTGGGGGTGCCTGTGGTGCAGTCCAGCGCCAACCTCTCTGGGGAGGCCGACGTGCGGTGGCTCGCGGACGTTCCCATCGCGCTGCGCGACGGGGCGGATCTTGTGCTGGATGGCGGTGAGCTGCCAGGGACTGCGTCCACTGTCCTCGACCTGCGCGGCTACGAGGAGCGCGGCGAGTGGAGTGTCGTGCGCGACGGGCCGGTGGGGGCCGAGGAGGTGGAGCGGGCGCTGGATCCCTGCTAGCCTCAAGAGGCCGTCGCAACTGGCGCATGAGGTGGAATCGACCACCGGGAAGCGATGGCCTCAGAAGCTAGAGCCGCGCGCCTGGGCATTCATATTCCTCGCCTGCTAAGGAGCGCCAATGCCCGAAGTCAGCCCCGCCCCAATTCCTTCCGAGCTCAGCCCCGACTACTTCAACCGCCCCTTGGCCGAGGTCGATCCGGAGGTTGCGGAGGCCGTCCAGGGCGAGCTTGAGCGCCAGCAGGGCACGCTTGAGATGATCGCCTCGGAGAACTTCGTGCCGCGCGCGGTGCTGGAGGCCGTCGGCTCCGTGCTCACTAACAAGTACGCCGAGGGCTATCCGGGACGGCGCTACTACGGCGGCTGCGAGCAGGTTGACATAACAGAGCAGCTCGCGATCGACCGCGCCAAGGCGCTCTTCGGGGCCGAGCACGCCAACGTGCAGCCGCACGCGGGGGCGCAGGCGAACACCGCCGTCTACCACGCGCTGCTGCAGCCGGGCGAGAAGATTATGGGGCTCTCACTGGCCCACGGCGGCCATTTGACACACGGGATGAAGCTCAATGTGTCGGGCAAACTGTATGAGGTCGTGCCCTATGAGACCGACCCCGAGAGCGGGCTCATCGATATGGACGAGGTCGCGCGTCTGGCCCGCGAGCACCGTCCCAGGCTGCTGCTTGCCGGCTGGTCGGCCTACCCGCGCCAGCTCGACTTCCAGCGCTTCCGCGAGATCGCTGACGAGATCGAAGCGCCGCTGATGGTCGACATGGCGCACTTCGCGGGGCTCGTCGCCGCGGGCCTTCACCCCAACCCGGTGCAGTGGGCCGATGTCGTCACCACCACCACCCACAAGACCCTCGGCGGCCCCCGTGCGGGCCTCATCCTCTGCAAGGAGGAGCTGAAGAAGAAGATCGACTCCGCGGTCTTCCCCGGCCAGCAGGGCGGTCCCCTGCAGCACGTCATCGCCGCCAAGGCCGTCGCGCTGAAGATCGCCGCCTCCGAGCTCTTTCGTGAGCGCCAAGTTCGCACGCTGATAGGCGCCAAGGCCGTCGCCGAGCAGCTGCTCACGCCCGACGCGCAGGCGCACGGCATCCGTGCTCTCACCGGCGGCACCGACGTGCACCTGCTGCTCGCCGACCTGCGCCTCATCACCCCCGAGCTCAGCGGCCGCCAGGCCGAGGATCGCCTCCACGACATCGGCATCACCGTCAACCGCAACGCCATCCCCTTCGACCCCCGCCCCCCAATGGAAGCCTCCGGCATCCGCATCGGCACCCCCGCCCTGGCCACCCGCGGTCTCCAGCGCGAGGACTTCACCGAGATCGGCCAGGTCATCGCCACCGCCCTCACCGGCGAATACGAGACCCGCCGCGATGAGCTCGCCGAGCGGGTTCAGACGATCGTCGAGCGCTACCCGCTGTATGAGGAGATGGGGGCTGGTACGCCGGTGTAGTAGGAGCCTTCAGGCGCCCGAACCTCGATCGCGCGCGGCGCGCAGGAGACGCTCGGCGTGGCGCTGGGCGCGCTTGCGGTTGTCGTTGGTGACCGGCCGGTGGCTGTATCCCGCCTGGGTTTTCATGCCGAGTAGCGGTGCGAGGGATTTCGCGGGCTCACGATCTTCCTCCAGTCTGCATGAGGCGGCGAAGGATACGCAGCGATCCGTACAGCTCGATGCCGTCGCGCAGGACATCTTTGAGCAGCGGCTCGCTGCCGAGGCGCGGCAACTCCTCCTCGCCGTATTCGAGGATGCGCGCGTCGTTGCCTGTCCAAGCTGTCGCAGCCTGCTCCAGCTCCAGCAGCTGGGTGCGCCAGGGGTCGGAGTCCGGATCGCATCCGCTGCGGCGGATGACCATGAGGTCCAGGTCGCTGTCTGCTGTGGCATCACCGCGGGCGACGGAGCCGAACAGCAGCGCGATCTTGGCGGGCTGCTCCCAATTGGCGATCGTCGCTCGTAAACGCTCGATCAGTTGCTGGCGCATACTCGCGAGACCTTCGATCCATGGGGCGGCGAGGTGGTCTCGATTGAGCCTGTATAGGCGCGCCGAGCCGGCCTTGCGCTGCAGAAGCGCTCCCTGTCGCACCAGTCGGTCCGCTGCCCTGCGAACTCCCTCAGGGCTTCCATGGCCGATGTGCCGTGCCAGCTCCCGTCCGCTGAGCTCGATGTCGGCGCGGGCGAGTGTGGCGAGCACGTCACCGTCGAGTGTGGGGGTCAGGGTGAGCATTGGGCGATGATGGTCCATGAGCAGTTTACAAAGTATAGTACGCAATCACGAAGAATAATATGCACACCGATCGGGCAGTAGCCGATCTGGGGAGACCCCGCCACACCCGACTCCCGCTCCTGCGATGCTGTGGGCGGTTCGATGGCGCACTTGACCGAGCTTGATGCCCTGTGGGCGTTCCTGACGGCGGCGGCGGTGACGGCGCTGCTGACGCCTTTGACGATGCGCCTGGCGCGGGCGGTGGGGGCGATGGATGTGCCGCGCGAGCGGGGGCTCTCGCACAAGGCGACGCCGCTGCTGGGGGGGCTGGCGATCTTTGGCGGCGCGCTGGTGGCGGGGCTCATCTGGCTGCCCGACAGCGGGGCGATGGGTCGGCTGTGGCACGGGGTGCTGCTGGGCGCCGCGCTGATCACGGTGGTAGGGGCGATCGACGATCGCTTCGACCTGCATCCGGCGCTGAAGCTCGCGGGGCAGATCGCGGCAGCGCTCGTGGTCGTGCACTACGGGGTGGTCGTGCACTACATAACGCTGCCGTTCCTGGGGCGCCTGAGCTTCCCCAACGCTGGGGGAACAGTGACCGTCGTGGGGCTCGTCGCATTGATGAACGTCGTCAACTTCAGCGACGGCGTCGATGGGCTCGCGGCGGGGGTCTGCGCGATCGTTGCCGCGGCGCTTGCGGTGGTCGCCTTCGACCTCGGCCGCGCGGCGCCCGCGGTGCTCGCGGCGCTCACAGCTGGGGCGGCGCTCGGTTTTCTCATCCACAACTTCCCGCCCGCATCGAGCTTCATGGGGGACTGCGGCTCGAACCTCCTGGGCCTGCTCATGGGCTGCGTCATGGTCGAGGGCTCGGTAAAGACATCGGCCGTGGTGAGCTTCGTGCTGCCGCTCATCCTGTTGGCGGTGCCCTTTCTCGACACGACCTTCGTGGTGCTCAAGCGCATGAAGTACAAGAAGCCGATCTACGAAAGCGACAGCGAGCACTTCCACCACCGCATGGCCCGCATCGGCTTCTCAAGCCGGCGCACGATCGCCTATCTGTATGCGTGGACGCTGATGCTGGCGGGCCTCGCACTGGCGCTGCGCTTCGTCCCCTACAGCGACCACCACGGCCATCTGCACACCGGCTGGACGCTCGTAATGATCGCGCTCGGACTGGTGGCGGTCGCGGCCAGCGTGTACCTCGTTTACGTGCTCGAGATCCTCAAGTTCCGGCGCCTGTCGGAGA
>DATBPO010000102.1:0-4526 GCA_036561265.1 Solirubrobacteraceae bacterium
ACACAGAGCGTGTAACCGGGCACACCGAATGTTATTCTGGACACATGGGCCTTGTATTGAACGCGCCGGCGTCCGAGCTCGGATGCAGCGAGCGCACGCTGCGCCGATACATCAACGGCGGCATGCTGCGCGGTCGCCGGCTGGCGCGCGGGCAGCTCGAACTCTCGCAGGCCGAAGCGGCCTACCTGCGCGGCCACTGGGGGCTGCTCGGCAAACTGATGGCGCTCCTGCGCACCGAGCGCGACGTGCGGCTGGCCGTGCTGTTCGGCTCAACCGCAACCGGCGAGGACACGCCGGTCTCCGACGTCGACGTGCTGATCGTCCACCGCCGCTCGGAGTGGCGGGCGCAGGCCGGGGTGCAGCGCCGTCTGCGCCGTGCGCTGGGCACGCCGGTGGACGTCGTCACCTTGGAGCAGGCCGAGACGCAGCCCTCGCTGCTCGCCGACGTTCTGCGCGAGGGGCGCGTGCTGATCGACCGCGACGGACTGTGGGCCGGCCTGCAGCAGCGCCGCGATGAGATCCTCACCGCGGGCGATCGCGAAGACGAGCAGACGATGGCCCGCGCACATGAAACCCTTGCGGCGGCAAGCGAGCGATTGGCGGCCAGGGAGCGACTGGCGCAGGCGTGAGCGGCGCGCCCCCGTCCAAGAGTCGGCGGCGGATCGCCACCATCCTCCGCGAGATCCCGAGAGCGCGCGAGCAGCTGCTTGTGGCGATGGAAGGGTTCGGGCCGGACTTCATGCAGGACGACTTCGTTGCCGCTGCGCTGGCGGACGACGCGCGCGAGCGCAACAGTGTGGCGGTCGTCGAGCGCCAGTACGAGGTGCTGCTCAACTGGCTGCACGAGCTGGGAGCGCGCGGGCTCGCGGAGGCCCAGCGCCTCGGCGTGGTCGATAAAGGCCCGGGGCACACCTGGGAGCGCCTCGCCGCGCTCGGGGTCATCTCGCACATGTCGGCCGAACGTCTGCAGGAGGGCAAGGAGATGCGCGACGCGCTCGCCCACGCCTATCCGCCGGCCAACTGGAAGACGCTGCACGAAGGTGTCGTCGTCCTCGTGGACGAGCTCGATGGCTATCTCGCGGGCTTCGAACGCTGGGCCTACGAGGAAGAAATACTGCCCGCGCCCTAACGGGCCGTGATTATCAGGTATGCGCGACGGGGTACCCAGCCGCGGCCCTGCGCGCTCGCCCTTCGGGCAGCTCTCTTCGCCTAGCTCGCAGCCTTCTCCAAGCGCGCGGCCAACCCTTTCATCCCCATTTCTTGCGCCTTGAGGGCGCCGCGGGCGAAGTCCGTCGGGGTGTCAGGCGGGGGGTCAAGCTTCATGGGGGCGAGCGTGGCGATCTGCTTGAAGACGCGCAGCTGCTCGGCGTGGTGGAGCAGGGTGGCGGAGGATCTGCTCCCGCCCGGCTCTGCGGCGGCGGCGAGAATGTCCTCCAGCGAGCCGTGCTTGTTGAGCAGCCCAGCTGCCGTCTTGGCGCCGATGCCGGGGGCGCCGGGCAGGCCGTCGGAGGGGTCGCCGCGTAGCGCGATGAAGTCGGGGACGAGCGCGGGGTCGATGCCGTAGCGCTCGCGGACCTGCTCGGGGCCGGCCTCGGTCGGCGCGGCGCCCTTCTTGAGCTCGAGGATCGCGATGCGCTCGTTGACGCACTGGTACATATCGCGGTCGCCGCTGAGGATAAGGGCGCGGCCGCCGGCCCTGGCCTCGGCGGCTGCGAGTGAGCCCATCGCGTCGTCGGCCTCGAGCTCCTCGCTATCGCTGATGCTCCAGCCGAGGCTTTCGAGCAGCTCGGGGGCCTTCTGCCACTGCGCCTTTAGCTCCGGCGGCATCGGATCGCGGTGGGCATGGTAGGGGGGGTAGAGCTCCACGCGGTAAGCCGCCTGCTCTGCCCCGAAGCACGCCACGACCGCGCGCGGGCGACAGACCTCGCATGCGTTCAGCAGCGCGTTGACGGTGCCCAGCAGCGCGTTGACCGGCTGCCCGTCGGCGCCCTTGATGGACTTGGGCAGCGAGAAGAACGCCCGATAGAGCAGCCAGGGCGTGTCGGCGAGCAGCAGCGGATCAGCCACCGATGGCGCCGGGTCAGCGGCCAACTGTGCCGCCTGTGCTCTGGCTGCTGCTGGCGGTGGTACCTCCGCCCGGGCCCATCGGCGGCGGGGCGGGAGGGGCCGGCGGCGGTGCGGGTGCGGTGCTCGCCGGCGCCCGCGCGCCGCTGCGGTCGGGCTCGTGGTGGGTGCCGTGGGCGTCGCGGATGCTGAAGTAGGCCCACGTGTCATACAGCCCGAAGCGCGCCGCCAGTTCGTTGCCGCTGATGGGGGTGCGGCCTTTGCTGCCGAGGATGTTGGCTGTGAGGATGCGCGGCGAGACCCCGCGCCTGAGCACTTCGATGCCGCGGAAGCGACCGTGCACCAGGCCGCCCAGATCGCGCGCGGCGGCGGCGAAGCTGAGGCTCGTGCTCCAGGCGTGCAGCGGGCCGGTGTCGAAGGGGTCGGGCACGCCCTGTAGCCACGGCTCCGGCGTGGTGCCGGGGAAGGCGTTTTGCACGCTCTCCGTACTTCCGCCCGAGCTGGCGAAGAAGTAGGTGATCGCAGGCTTGCCCGCGTAGGTGACGATCTGGCCGGTGGTGGCCGCGACGGCGCGGTTGGTTGCCGGCGTTTCCGCCGCCCGCCCGCGGTACACCTGCGAGCGCGTGTCGGCATACACGTCAAAGCGCCCTTCGCCAGCGTGCGCCGTCACCGCGTAGGTGCGGCTCGCAACCGCTTGTGCCTCAAGCGCCGCCAGCGGCCACTGCGGTGACATCTCAGCCGCCACCACGCCGCGCACATAGGTCTCGATCGGCACCCTGTGTACCTTGCCGCCCAGCAGTACCCGCACGCGCGTCTTGGGCGCGACCTGGCCGAGCGCCGTGCCGGTGTAGTAGTGCCCCAGGATCGCCTGGTAGCTGTAGCCGTGCTGCGCGAAGCCCAGCGCGCCATCCTGGCTCATGCCCACGCCGTGGCCGTCGCCGGCGCCGCTGATGAGGAGCGTGTTTGCGCGCGCAGCGCCGGCCCAGGCCAGCAGCGCTAGGACGACGATTAGAACGAGTGTGCGGTGGTAGGTTGAGCCCATGGCGCACGCGATGGATCGGAACAACCCCCGCGATCCATGAGCAACAGTCTTGCAGCCAACGAGCAGGATGTGCTCCGGGTGGTCCCCACCGACCTTTTTATTGCAGGCGCTTGGCGTGGCGCCGCGGCGGGCGGGCGCTTCGTCGTGGAGGACCCCTCCACCCAGCAGCCGCTGATCGAGATCGCCGACGCCACGGCCGCGGATGCCCTCGCCGCCTTGAGCGCGGCAGCCGATGTGCAGGCCGAGTGGGCCGCGTGGGCGCCGCGCGACCGGGGGGAGATCCTGCGCCGCGCCTATGAGGCGATCGTGGAGCGCAGCGAGGAACTCGCGCTGCTGATGACGCTTGAGATGGGCAAGGCTCTGGCGGAGTCCCGTGCCGAGATCGCCTATGCCGCCGAGTTCTTCCGCTGGTTCTCCGAGGAGGCCGTGCGCATTCACGGGCGCTACATGGTCAACACCACCGGCAAGGGGCGCATCCTGACGATGCGCCAGCCCGTGGGGCCGTGCGTGTTCATCACCCCCTGGAACTTCCCCACCGCGATGGGCACGCGCAAGATCGCCCCCGCCATTGCCGCCGGCTGCACGATGGTCGTCAAGCCCGCGCAGCAGACGCCGCTCTCGATGCTCGCGCTGGCGCAGATTCTGGAGCAGGCGGGGCTGCCCGGCGGCGTGCTCAACGTCATCACCTCGCGGCGCTCGGGCGAAGTCATCGAGCCGCTGCTGCGCGACGGGCGTACGCGCAAGCTCTCCTTCACCGGCTCCACCGAGGTGGGGCGCTCGCTCATCGAACAGTCTTCGCATCAGATCCTGCGCGTCTCGATGGAGCTCGGCGGCAACGCTCCCTTCCTCGTCTTCGCGGATGCCGACCTCGATGCCGCCGTCGAGGGCGCCGTCATCGCCAAGATGCGCAACGTCGGCGAGGCCTGCACGGCGGCCAACCGCTTCCACGTCGAGGAGTCCATTGCCGCGGAGTTCGCGGCGCGCTTGGCCGAGCGTTTAGGTGCGCTGAGGGTCGGTCGCGGCACCGAGCCCGACACCGACGTCGGGCCGCTGATCGACGAGGTGCAGCGCAGCAAGGTCGCCGAGCTGGTTGGCGATGCAGTGGAGCTCGGTGCCAAGGTGCTCGTGGGTGGCGCGGCGCTCGACGGTCCCGGCTACTTCTTTGCGCCCACCGTGTTGGCCGATGTGCCGCCCGAGGCGCGAGTGCTGGCCGAGGAGGTCTTCGGCCCGGTGGCACCCATTGCCACCTTCGCCACCGAGGCGCAGGCGTTGGCGGCCGCCAACCGCACCGAGTACGGTCTCGTCGCCTACCTCTACACGCGCGATCTGGAACGCGCCTTCCGCGTGGCCGAGGGAATTGAAACCGGCATGGTCGGCCTCAACCAGGGCATCGTCTCCAACCCCGCCGCGCCCTTCGGTG
>DATBPO010000103.1:0-4655 GCA_036561265.1 Solirubrobacteraceae bacterium
GCCCAGTACCGCAACCAGAACGCGGCCCTCGGCGCGGCCTCGACCGCGGCCGAAGAGTTGCAGCAGGCGCAGAGCGCGTTCGGCGAGCCGTCGAGCTCGGGCCTCTCAAGTCAGCTCTCGGCCTTCTGGAGCGCATGGGGCTCGCTCGCCAACTCGCCCTCCAGCGAAGGGGCGCGCGAGGGCGTCGTCAGCACGGGCGCGCAGCTGGCGAGAACGCTCAACCAGCTGAGCGGGCAGATCTCCACGATCTCCGGCCAGGCCGTGGCGCAGTACACCTCGATCACGGGTCCCACGGGGCAGGTGCAGGACGACGCCACCCAGATCGCGCAGCTCAACCAGCAGATCAAGCTCGCCGAACAGGCGGGCCAGAAGCCCAACGACCTGCTCGACCGGCGCGATCTGCTGCTCGACAAGCTCTCGCAGCTGGCCAACGTGACCGTGACGCAGGCGCCCGACGGCAGCGACACCGTGAGCTTCGGCGATGCGGCGCAGCCGCTCGTGGAAGGCGCCACCGTCAACTGGCCGCAGGCGCTCACGCAGGCTGCGGGCGGGCAGCTCGGCGCGCTACTCGGGCTCTCCGGACCGGAAGGCGCGCTCGCCTCCTATCAGGCGGCGCTCAACACATTCGCCACGGCGCTCGCGGGCTCGGTCAACGCGCTGCACACCGCCACGCCGTTCTTCACCGGCGCGAGCGCCGCGACACTGGCGGTGGCCGTGACCCCGGCCCAAGTGCAGACCTCCTCCACCGGCACCGCGGGCGGCAACGATGTGGCGCAGGGCATCGCCGCGCTGCGCGGCGGCGCCGCGGACGGCGACTACTCGGCGCTGATCGCGCTGGTGGGCAGCGACGTGCGCACGGCACAGGACAATCAGACGACGGCGCAGGCTGTCGTCGGTGCGATCGAAAATCAGCGCCAGAGCGTCTCCGGCGTCTCACTCGACGAGGAAATGACCAATCTGATCAGCTTTCAGCGCGGCTATCAGGCCTCCGCGCGGACGATGACGATGATGGACGAAATGCTCAACACCCTGATCAATCACACCGGCCAGGCGGGGCTGTAGGGATGAGCGAGCGCATCACGAGCGCGATGCTCTCGGGCACGACGCTGCGCGACATCAACTCGGCCCTCGGCGCGATGCAGCGCAGCGCGAGCGAACTGTCCTCGGGCCGCTCGATCCTGGAACCCTCGGATAACCCCTACGGCGCGAGCCGCGCGATCGAACTGCAGAGCACGATCGACGGCATGTCCTCCTACGCCGCCGGCGCTCAGGACGGCATCTCCTGGACGCGAACGGCCTCCAGTGCGCTGAACAACATCAACGAAGTCAGCCAGCGCGTGCGCGAGCTGCTCGTGCAGGCATCCAACGGCGTCAACAACTCCACCGACCGCGCGGCGATCGCCGAAGAGGTCGATCAGCTGGCGGCGACGGTCAAGCAGGACGCCAACACGCAGTACGCGGGGCAGTACGTCTTCTCGGGCACCCTCACGAGCACGCCCCCCTACAAGTCGGGCGCCGAAGACGAATACCAGGGCAACACGGGCCAGATAACGCGCACGATCGGCCCGAATGCCTCGCTGGCGATCAACGCGGACATCTCGACGGTGCTGGGCAACGGCCAGGAAAGCGGCGATGGCAAGCTGCTGGACACGCTTCGCACCATCTCCCAGCACCTGCGCAGCGGCGTGCCCGCCGAACAGGCGGCGCTCGGCAGCACGGACCTGAAGAACCTCGACTTGAACCTCGAAGCGCTCTCGACGCTGCAGGCCGGAGTGGGGGCCACCACCGCGCAGATGCGCATCGCGGCGAGCCGCATCGAAGACCTCCAGGTCACCGCCGCGAAGGTGCTCTCCAACACGCAGGACGCCGATCTGGCGAAGGTGTCGGTGGCGTACTCAAGCGAGCAGGCCGCCTACAATGCCGCGCTGCGCGCGGGGGCGAGCATCGTGCAGACGTCCCTGCTTGACTTCCTGCACTAGCAACGGCCGCGATCGACGATCAACCCGCATACCCTTTTGCGCCACTGACTAAATGCCTGCCACCGAAACGATCACGATCGAGAGCTCCCGCTTCGGCGCCCTGCAAGTGGCCCCCGAGGCGGTAATTGAGTTCCCGTATGGCCTCATCGGCCTGGAGGGCTCGCGCTACACGCTGCTCGACCGCAACCCGGGCAGCGGCGTGCTGTGGCTGCACTCGCTCGACCGCGGCGATCTGGCGCTGCCGGTGCTCGACCCCCGTCCCTTCTTCCCCTCCTTCGAGCTGGCGCTGAGCGAGGAGGACCGCGAGCGCATCGGCGCCCCCGAACCGGCCGCGGGGCAGGTGTACGTGACGATGCGCGCCGCGCCCGACCCCGCCGATGTGGTGGTCAACCTGCGCGCGCCGCTGATCGTGCACGAGGGCCGCGGGCACCAGGTGCTCAACGGCGCGCCGGGCGCCGAGCTACAGGCGCCGCTGTTTTCTGTGCAGTCCGGCGCGGTGGATGCTGCATAATCAAGCGCCATGCTGATCCTCACCCGCCGCGCCGGGGAGCGCGTGGTGATCGGGGATGACATCCTCGTCACCGTCATGGAGGTCTCCGGGCAGACCGTGCGCCTGGGGATAGCCGCACCCGAGCGCTTACCCATCTACCGCGAGGAGATCTGGCTGGCCGTGCAGGCGGAGAACCGCGCGGCGGCGGAAGCGTCTGTGGAGGCGCTGCCTACTCAGCGCCCTTGATACGTCGCGTGCCCGGGGCCATGCTCCAGGAACGACCGCACGGCGCCCTTGAGATCCTCGGTGGCGAAGAGGCCGCCGGCGAGTTCGGGCACGCGCGTATCTGCTGCGCGCGCGCCGCCGTCCTCGCGCACCGCGGCGACGATCGCCTTGGTGGCAGCGTGCGCACGGGTGGGGCCTTCGGCGAGCTTGCGCGCGAAGTCTCTGGCGGCTGCGTCGAAGCCCTCGTCGGGGAGCACGCGGTTGACCACATTCCAGCGCTCAAGCGTGGCCGCGTCGTATAACTCGCCGGTCATGACGAGCTCGCGCGCCCTTGCCGGCCCGGCGCGCTCGGCCAGGCGCTGGGTGCCGCCCATCGCGGGTGTGAGGCCCACTACCGTCTCCACCAGCCCGAAGCGCGCGGACTGTGCGGCCAGCAGGAGGTCGCAGCCGAGCGAGAACTCGAAGGCCGCCGTGAGGCAGAGGCCATGCGCGGCGAAGACCGTCGGCAGCGGTAGCTCCTCGACGCGGTGCACGAGCCCCAGCAGGCGCTCCCACAGCTCCGCCCCGCGCTCGGCGGTGAGGCCGTCGAACTCGTGTACATCCACGCCGCCGCTCACCACGCGCCCCTCGGCGCGCACCAGCAGGCCGCGCGGCGGCTCCGCGGCGAGGCTGTCCACGTGGGCGATGAGCTCGCTGATGAGCTCGTGCTCGAAGAGGTTCAGCGGCGGGCTGTCGAGCGTGAGCACCGCCAACGGGCCTTCGTGCTCCAAGCGTACCTTGCTCATGCGCGAGCCTTTGCGTTGGGGTGGATGCTTGTCGGTCGCAACGCACGCAAGCCTACCGGCGTATCGGTCCGGAAGATTGCGGCAGCTGCCGGAGTCATTGCAGAGCAGCGTCTAGCAGCGTCTTAGACCCGCCCGCAGTATGCTCGGGCGAGGTTCACACCATGCGACAAGTTGGAGGTTGGCGATGAACAGGTTCCCAGGCATCCGCGGCACGGCCGTTGTCTCACTGTTGGCGGCAGGAGTGCTCGCGGCGGGCTGTGGTAGCTCGAGCAGCTCGACCACGAGCGCGACTGAATCGACGGCCTCCACCACGGCCGCCTCGACGACGGCCGGCTCCTCCTCGGCAGCGGCTGGCGGGGCGAGCACCGGTGCTGCGCAGGTCGTCAAGCTCGCTGCCGACCCCAGCGGCGGCCTCAGCTATAACACCACCACGCTGACGGCTCATCCCGGCAAGGTGACGATCGAATTCACCAATAGCGCTCCGCTTGAACACAACGTCACCGTGGCCTCAAGCGCGGGCAGCACGGAAGGCGCGACGCCCACGTTCAGCGGCGGCACCAAGTCGGTGACGCTCAACTTGAAGGCCGGCACCTACACGTTCTTCTGCTCGGTCCCCGGCCATCGCCAGGCCGGCATGCAGGGTACGCTCAAGGTGCAGTAGCCAGCTCAGGCTCCGGGTGGTCGTGGCAGGCGTGGGCGCCCCGGCGTCGCGCCAGCCACCAGAACGCAGCGAAAACCCCCGCCGCGAGGACGTTGAGCGCGAGCTTGTAGTCGAGCTGGATGCTGGCGAAGATGTCCTCGCGCGAGGGTCTTGGCCCCGTGGGGATCAGCCCCAGGAAGCTGAAGAGGCCGTTGATGATCAGCGCGGCGAGGATCATGGTGAGCAGCATGAGGGCGACGATCCGTCGCGTGAATCGGGCGCCATAGTACTTGCGGTAGATGGCGATGATGGGCAGCACGATGAGGTCGGCGAAGATGAAGGCCAGCACGCCGGCGAAGGAGATGCCGCCCGACCACAGCACGGCGGCGAGCGGGATGTTGCCCACCGAGCAGACGAAGCTGAGCACGGCGATGAGCGGCCCCACGAGGACGTTCTCAATCGTCGCCAGCGCGCCGCCGCTTGAGTGCAGGAAGAGTCCGTTGAAGAAGTCGTTGCCGAGCTGCGCCACGAACCCC
>DATBPO010000104.1:0-3073 GCA_036561265.1 Solirubrobacteraceae bacterium
AGAATGGAGCACACTGCGCCCCAGGCGGCCGGACGCGGCGTCAACTTGACGTGAAGCCAAGCGCCCGGGTGCTCTTCTCTCATCCGCCATGGGTTTGTTCAGCTATCTGACTGGGTTCGGCGGCCGCGACATGGCCGTCGATCTGGGTACCGCCAATACGCTCGTGTATGTGCGCGGGCGTGGGATCGTGCTCAGCGAGCCCAGCGTGGTGGCGATCGACTCGCGCACCGGCGAGGTGCACGCGGTCGGCATCGAGGCCAAGCGCATGCTGGGACGCACGCCCGGGACGATCCAGGCAATCCGCCCGCTCAAGGACGGCGTCATCGCCGATTTTGATGTGACCGAGGAGATGCTGCGCCACTTCATCCAGAAGGTCCACCAAAACCGCTGGGCGCATCCGCGTGTCGTGGTGTGCGTGCCCTCCGGTGTCACCGGCGTGGAGAAGCGCGCGGTCGAGGAGGCGTGCCTGTCGGCGGGCGCGCGCACGGCTTATCTGATCGAGGAGCCGATGGCCGCAGCGATCGGCGCGGGGCTGCCCGTGGGTGAGCCGACCGGTTCGATGGTGGTGGACATCGGCGGAGGTACCAGCGAGGTCGCGGTCATCTCGTTGGGCGGGATCGTGGTCTCGCAGTCGATCCGCGTGGGTGGCGATGAGCTCGATGAGGCGATCATCAACTACGCCAAGAAGGAGTACAAGCTCCTGATCGGCCAGCAGACGGCGGAGGAGCTGAAGCTCGAGATCGGCTCGGCGCACCCGATGGAGGAGGAGTTGCAGGCGGAGATCCGCGGCCGCGACATGGTCTCGGGCCTGCCTAAGACCGTGGTGCTCACAAGCGAGGAGATTCGCCAGGCGCTTGAGGAGCCGCTGTCGCAGATCGTGGATGCCGTCAAAGAGACGCTCGATCGCACGCCGCCGGAGCTGGCCTCGGACATCATGGACCGCGGCATCATGCTGGCGGGTGGAGGGTCGCTGCTACAGGGTCTCGATGAGCGCCTGCGTGAGGAGACGCAGATGCCGGCGCACCTGGCGGAATCGCCGCTGACCTGCGTGGCGGTGGGATCGGGCCGCTCGCTGGAGGAGTTCGAGGCGATCCACCGCTCCAACCGCAACTCCTCGCGCAGTCGGCGGCGCCGATGAGCGCCGCTGCGCCTATCGTGGGCGTACTCTTTGCCCCTGAGCCCTTGGAAGGTCGCTACCCGTGTATGACAAGACGGTCAGGCGCAGGCGCGCGGTGCTCGTGCTGCTCGTCGCGCTTTCCCTGATACTGCTCACCGCCTACTTCAGAGAGGCCCCCGGCGGCGGCCTGCACTCCGTGCAGCGCGGCTTCCTCACCGTGGTCTCGCCGATTCAGGACGGCGCCAACAAGGCGCTGAAGCCCGTGCGCGACCTGTTCGGCTGGTTTGGTGACACGCTGCACGCCAAGAGCCAGCGCGACCAGCTGCGCAAGCAGGTGGACCATCTGCAGGCCGCGCTGATCACCAAGCAGGCCAACGAACGCTCCTACGGAGAACTGCTCAAGCTGTTCCACCTAGATAACCAGATCAGCGTCTCAAGCTATACGCCGGTGACGGCCACGGTCGTGGCCAAGTCGCCCAACATCTGGTACTCGACGGTCACCATCGACGCCGGCACCTCGCGGGGGGTTCGTCTGAACGATCCGGTCGTCAATGGCGAAGGTCTGGTGGGCAAGGTCACCGAGGCGGCCTCCGACGCGGCCCAGGTGAGCCTCATCACCGACAGCGAAGTGGGTGTCAGCGCGATGGTCAACACCAGTGGCGTGAGCGGCATCGTGCAGCCCAAGGTGGGCGACCCCAACGACCTGCTGCTGCAGTATCTGCCGGCCAACTCCACGGTCAATCCGGGGGACTATGTGGTCACGGCAGGGACGGTGGCAGGCCGTGGAGAATCGCTGTTTCCGCCGGGCATCCCCATTGGGCAGGTGAGCTCGATCGACGAAAGCAGCCCGTACAAGGCCGTGAATGTGCATCCGCTGGCGAACCTGCACAACCTGGATGTGGTGCAGGTGCTGACCACGGTGCCGGGTGGCAGGGCCGCGCGCCTGGGGCGCGTGATCGCCTCGCTGCCGCCCGGCTCGCAGACGAGCTCCGGCGCCGTAGCAGGCGAAGGCGCTGTTGCCTCAACCGGGGGTGGGGGCTGATGAGCGGCGATATTCCGACCTCTTTGCTGCTGCGTATCGTGGCGCTGGCGGTGGTGCTTGTGTTCGTGCAGGTGGGCGTCATCTCCGAGGTGCCCGTGTTCGGAGTGACGATCGACATCTCGCCGCTGGTGGTGGCGTTTGTGGGTCTCCTGTGCGGCTCCACGTTGGGGGCTCTCACGGGCTTTGCGGTCGGCCTGTTGGTCGACCTTATGCTGGTGCAGACGCTTGGCGTGACCTCGCTGGTGTTTACCGTGATCGGCTACTGGGCGGGGCGCCTGCGCGAGCTGCGCGATCCCCAGGCGGCTCTGACGCCGCTGCTGGTTGGCGCCGGCGCGGCAGCCGTGGCACTGGTGGGCTATTCGGTCATCGAGTTCCTCCTGGGTGTGGATGCGCCGGTCAGCTTTGAGCTGCTGCGCCAGGTCGTGCTGGGGATCCTGGTGGACACCCTGCTGGCACTGCCGCTGTGGCTGCTTGTGCGCAGGGTGCTCGATCCGAGCCTGCCCGATGATCCTCGCCGTCGGCGGCGCCGCGCGTACACGACCGGCGGTCTGAGCCCGCTCTCGCGCGCATGAGAGTGTGCGGCGGCCCGTACAGGCGTAGCAGAGGACGCGGGCGCGTTCGATGAGCACCATCGAGCAGCTGCGCCCCAGCGAGCCGCGCAACCCCGTCTCCCCACAGCTTGCGCTACGCGTGGCGATCATGGGCGGGATTGCGCTGGTTATGTTCGGGATCATCTTTTTCCGTCTGTGGTATCTGCAGGTGCTGACGGGCGAACAGTACGTGCAGCAGGCCAACGCGAACAACCGCCGCCCGCTGGCGATCCCGGCCCCGCGCGGGCAGCTCTTCGACCGCACGGGCCAGCCGATCGTCACGAGCACGACGACCAACGCCGTGCAGATCACGCCCTCCGCGCT
>DATBPO010000105.1:0-6098 GCA_036561265.1 Solirubrobacteraceae bacterium
GGTTCGACGGCGACGTGGATGCCGAAGTCAAGCGCCAGACCGGGGGGCTGCTGCAGGTTGTAGACGGTGCCGGTGACGGTGAGGTCGTTGACGCCATCCCAGGCCGTGAGTTCGTTGCTGCCCACCTGCGTGTCGGCGGCACATGCGTCGTGTTCAAAGTCCGCCACGGGGCACTTGGGCAGCGCCTCCGGATTGCCCGCCAGGCCCGGCGGCAGGTCGACGCGGATGTTCTTCACGGCGCCTTCCGGCGCCTGGCCCAAGCCACTGCTGTGGTGGTTGAATTCAAATGCAGTGAGCCCCACGGGCGGGTGCCCTGCGGCCTGCGTGAAGGCTTCGCCGGGATTGCTCTGCACGCTCGCATAAGTGCAGGAGGCGGTTGTGCAGGTGCCCGCTTCGAAAGCGGCTTCTTCCACACCGAACGCGCCCTGCGCGCAGGGCGCCGAGAGGGCGATGGTGCTTGTGCAGATGGCCAGGACGACTCCCGCCAGGCGTGCTGAACGCAGGTTGCGGCTATTGAGCGACACGGTCCCCTCCTACCTTGAAGCCAGGTCTCTGCTCCTTCTCTACCCGCTGTGGTGTGTCCTATGCGACGAATGTCGCGGAAAGGGTGCCGCGAAGGTGGCGCGGCGTGAAGCGTGGGGATGCAGCAACGGTGGTGCAGCGATGATTTCTCGCCGGCACCGGCGTCTAAGTTCTCAAGTACACCACGATCGGAGGAAACATGAGGCTACTGGAGGGCAAGAACGCGATCATCTACGGCGGCGGCGGCGGGATCGGCGGCGGCGTGGCTCGTACGTTCGCGCGCGAGGGCGCGCGGGTCTTCCTGGTGGGCCGCACGCGCGAGAAGCTGCAGGCGGTTGCCGGCGACATCGTCGCGTCCGCCGGGGCGGCCGAGGTGGCGGTGCTCGACGCCCTCGATGAGCAGGCCGTGGAGGAGCACGTCGCGGAGGTCCTTGCGGCGGTGGGCAGCGTCGATGTGTCGCTCAACCTCATCAGCCGCGGCGACGTTCAGGGTACGCCGCTGATCGAGATGGCCAGCGAGGATCTGCTGCGCGCCGTGGTCAACGGCCTGTGCAGCAACTTCATCACCGCGCGCGCCGCGGCGCGGCGGATGGTTGGGCAGGGCTCTGGCGTAATCCTGCACCTCAACAGCGCCTCGGGTGCGGGGGCGATGCCGGGCATGGGCAGCACCGGCCCCGCCGACGCGGCCACCGAGTCCTTCATGCGCTACCTCGCCGCCGAGCTCGGGCCGAGCGGCGTGCGCGTGTGCGGCATCTGGACCGCGGGCGTCGCCGAGACCCTCTCGCAGGAGAAGCTCACCGCGGTTGGCGGCCCCGACGTGCCCGCGCCGCGCAGCGTAGAGGAGATGATCGCCGGCATGTCGGTGCTGCGCCGCGCGCCGCGGCTGGCCGACGTATGCGAGCTCGCGGCCTTCCTCGCCTCCGAGCGCGCCGCTGGCATCACGGGCTCGATGACCAACGCCACCGCCGGTCTGGTGCTTAGGTGAGCGGCCTCCCTAACTGCTGGTAGACGTCATCTTGCTACTCGTCCTAGGCTCTAATCGTCCCGAGCAGATGCTCGATGACCTCGTGAAGATCGCGCCAGGCACCATCGGAGGATGAGCTGAGGCTTATGGGGATGCCGGCGAAAGCCAGGTCGGGTCGAATCGCTTCGAGTAGGTCGCGAGCGCGGCTGGCTCGCAGGTACTCAGAGAGGTCTCCTATGTCGGGCTGCTGCGACCAGCGCAGGATGCGCCTGAGAACCGCAAGTAGTTGCGGCCAGTCGCGGTGGGCTGGCAGCCGATCTGGCTTGCAGGTGAGCAAGGCCGCCCATGCGGGGCGGTTGGCTGCGTAGCGCTGCTCGGCGCTGACCGTGAAGGTTGATACCACTCCCGCGGCGCTCAAGCCGGCGAGTGCGTCATGGACGTTGCGCTTGGCGTAGCCCGTCGATCGGGCGAGCATCTGGGCGGTGACCTGTGGGGCATCGATGGTCAGCAGGATGCGCACGACCTCTGCGCGGATGCCCACCCCGAGAATTTGGCGAAGGCGAAAGGCCAGATTGATGGGTGCGGTGGGATCTGGAGGACGGGACTTGTGTGAGGGCGACAGAGGGGGGCGTAGGAAGCCGGCGGCGGCGAAGTCCCTGTCTGCCATGCTCGCAGGACCCCCTGAGTAAAACAGCGGCTCGGGGGTCGCTGTGGATGCCGTGGCGGCGTGACTACGTAGCCGTGCTCGGGGGCGTTGACGGGCCAACCATGCCAGGGTGCCCGCCGTTAGCGCGCGGTCGGTCTCGTCAATACACAGCGCCCTCAGGCGCCGGACACTCAGCAGTGGCTCATTAGAAAGAACCCAATCCAGCAACTCATCGAATAGGCGCGGCTCGGCGCGCGCTACCTCAAGCGTAAAGACGATAAGCGCCTCTGGATCCTGAGCCCAGGGGCTGCGCCGTCGGGAGGTAGCCGGCACTCCCATCTGTGCCCACTCCTCCCAAGCGAACTCAACGAGCTCGTGACTGAGCTGACGGCTAAAGCCCGAGATGTCCATCGTCGACTCCCAGGTACGAGAGGACCCGGGCCAACTCGCTGCGGTAGCCCTCGGAGGGATCGTGACTGCGGCTCCAGCGCGCGGCGTCGAGCAGCTCCTGCTCAGTGGGCGCAAGTTCCATGAGATCCTGAAGGTGCTTGCCGGCCCCCTGGTCGACCGCTGCATAAAGCTTCAGGTGGATCTGATCTATGCGGGAGGCGAACAGGATTTCCAGAGTTGGGCCATATGTATGCCGCTGTGCACGCTCATATAGACCGCCGGGCAAGCCGAGATCCAGCAGCGATGTAGGCCCTGGGTTCAGCCAGTCAGCTGCCAGGCCAAAATCGCGTGCGACAGTGTGCGCGGCGTCGAGCAGGGGCGCGGGGAGGGGTCGAGCTGACGTGAGCTTGTTGTTCTCAACGATGGCCAGGACATCGACGTCTCTCGTGGCGCGAGAGATTAAGCCGAGCGCCAGCAGCGCTGAGCCGCCGACCACCGTCAGGGTGTAGCGCTCGTTGCGGACAGCCAGCTGGTCTGCTAGAGAGCGGAGGAGATCTTGGGCTGCTTGCGCGCTATCAATGGGGGTGTCAGACATCCTGATATAGGATGTTAGACATCACGACAGACACTCCTGCTTCCATGAAGCGCGCTTACGCACATGTAAGGTGCTGCGAGCAAACCCTTCGCGGGCGCTAGCCGCCCCGAGCGCGGCCCACACGGCGGAGCCCCTCTGGGGCGGAGCCTCTCTCCCCCAGAGCTCAGCGACCGAACCAGCGCGCCGTGCGACTGGCGCCGAAGTGCTGCTTCTCGGCTACCAGTGCGTCGGAGGGCGCCTGGAAGGTACCCGTGGGCTTGGGGCCCGAGAGGAAGTCCACGTCCACGCGGCCCACGCGACCGGCGCCGAACTCGATGTAGCAGGAGCCCAGGCCGTCGTAGGGCGCGGGCTGCGCTTCGCCTCGCACCGAGGCGATCACCGACTTCGCCACCACGCGCGCGGCGCCCTCGCTGAAGACCCCGGCCTTGGGAACACCCACGGTGGCAACATCGCCCACCGCATACACGCCCGGCCAGCGCGTCTGCAGAGTCTTTGAGTCCACCGGGATGTAGCCGTCCTGCGCCATGCCGCTGTCCTGCACCACAGCCGGCGCGCGGTGCTTGGGCACGCCCAGAAAGAGGTCGTAGGGCAGCTCGCTGCCGTCGTCTAATGCGGCCACTTTGCGGGCTGCGTCGAGCGCGCTCACACGCCGGCCGCCGAGGTACTCGATGCCGCGCTCCGCGAAGGCCTCAAGCAGCGCCCGCGAGGTTTCCGGCGACGGCGGCACGGGGTTATCGAAGGGGATCACGAAGGAGATCTGACAGCTCTCGCGCACGCCGCGCGCCGCGAGGTAGTCGTGCAGCAGCAGCGCAGCCTCGCTCGGCGCGGGCGGGCACTTGAAGGGCGCCCCGCAGACACCTATAACCGCGCGCCCCTGCGTGAACGTGGGCAGCAGTCCGCCCGCTCGTTCGGCGCCGGCCACGGAGTAGAACTCGTTACCGCCCTCCGCGAGACCCGGCGTGGCGTCCATGTCGTAATCGGCCCCCAGCGCGACCACCAGGATGTCGGCCTCGTAAGTGCCCGCGTCGGTGCTCACGCGTCGCGCTTGCGGGTCGATCGCCGTGATGGTCTCGCGCA
Source organism: Solirubrobacteraceae bacterium (assembly GCA_036561265.1). Taxonomy (GTDB): domain Bacteria; phylum Actinomycetota; class Thermoleophilia; order Solirubrobacterales; family Solirubrobacteraceae; genus Palsa-744. The sequence continues at coordinate 4,195 of DATBPO010000105.1, forward strand.
GGAAGCGCACGCCGGGCTTGACGATGTCGGCGTAGGGCAGGTGGATCGCAGCCGGCGTGCTGCGGGCGAACATCACATCGAGCTTGGCGTAGCCGAAGACGAACGAGTCGCCCTTGTCAATCAGCGTCACCTCGACGTCCTCGCTCAGGGCCTGCGAGAGCATTGTTGAGAGCTCCAAGCCGCCAAAGCCCGCTCCCAGGACGAGCACCCGCGTCTTCATGGCGCGATCATATCCGGCTCACTCCGCTCGATCCCTCCTACTGCTTGAGCCCCAGCGTGCCCAGCAGGGAGGTCCAGTCATCGAAGCCGACTTCGAATTCGTTGGCTTCAAGCTGGGATTCCAGGTGGGTGGTGCGGGTCAGGGCGCCCCGATCGGCGGGGCTCTCGTAGGGGGCCAGCAGCCGCGGCGCGATCGTGCGGGGTTCCAGGTTTTCCACACGCGCATCAAAGCGCAGCGTGGCGGGCGGGACCGTATGAAAGCCACTCGCACTCCAAGCCCGCACGTCGCCGCACAGATCGGGCAGGTGCAGGGTCGCCAATCCCAACAGGCTGCCGGCGTAGGCCCGCGCGAGCCCCGTCAGCTTTGGGCTGCTCCAACGCAGCGGCTTCACGGCGCGCGCGAAGGTGTGGATCGGGCCGGCGTTGGCGCCGAAGCTCACCGACCACAGCGCGCCCGCCACCTCATAGCTGAGCTTCTGCGCGTCTTCGTTCTGCGGCGAGCCAGCGCCCACGTTCCCGCATTCGCGGCCGAACTGTTCGGTGCGCTCCATGATGCTCGCCTGCGTGCTCGCGATCCGCGCGTCCACCGCCCGCGCCAGCGCGTAGTTGGCCTGGATGTAGGTGTGCGTCGCGGCGATATCCCGCGGCGCCGCGCTCGCCGCGGCTGGCGCCAGCAGACTGAGGGTCGCTGCCGGTGCTAGTAGGCCAAAGGCCGCAGCAGTGATGAGCGTTAGCAGGCGTCCCAACATCCCTGGGCCATGGTATCCGCCTACGCGTCGCGCTATCCCCCGAACATCGTTTCCAGCCGTGCCGCCAGGATCACGTCGCCCTCAACGCTGCAGCGACCGCTGGCCATGGCCGCGACGAAGCGCTCGACACCGGCCATCACGCGTACCCATTCGGCGAGGCCAAAGTGAACAGTGACCGCGGCGTCCAACGGCGCGGGCTCCAGCAGCCGGGCGTGGCCGCCGGGGGAGTCCACCGCGATCGCCCAGCGCCACGGGGCGTCGGACGGCGCCTCGATCGCATAGGGCTCGATCTCATAGGCCACCACTCCCTCAAAGCCCCCGGCGTGGGCCGGCTGGAACCCGCGTGCCATCACGCGCAGCAGCGCTCGCTGACGCCGCGGATCGGCGAAGCGGCGCTCGAGCGCCTGCTCGTCCAACCCGCGCACGATCCCGGCGAGCGCCCGCCGCCCGCCGCGGGTGGTGAGCGCGCGAACCTGTCGCTCACGCCCGACCGTGCGCACGGCCACCGGCGCCTCACGGCCCGCCAGCTCGGCCTCGGCGCGGTCGGCCAGGTCGATCGCCCAGCGCATGCCGTAGCGCTCGGCAATCGTCCTGCCTGCGGCCAGCATCTCGCGCGCGGCCTGCTCATCGCCCGGCTCGCCGCGGCGGTGCAGCGCAATCGCCAGATCGATGCGGGCCAGCGTCGTCAACCACACAAGCCCCAGCGCATCCGCTCGTGTGACGGCGCCGCGCAGCTCCCGCACCGCCGCCTCGGGTCTGCCCGCGAGGAGCTCCAGGCGCCCGATGTGCCACTCCGGCAGGTGGCCCGAGCACAGTGCGGGCGCCGCCTGCAGCACGTAGCCGCGCTGGCGCTCGAGCAGCGGGCGCAGGCGCTCGCCCGCCGCGCCGTCCCGCGCGAGCGTCGCCGCCATCGCCAGCAGGCAGACCGTCGTGGGC
>DATBPO010000106.1:0-4613 GCA_036561265.1 Solirubrobacteraceae bacterium
CGAGGGCGCCGACGTGGCGCGCGAGGTGGGCCAGGACTCCTGGCGCATCTTCGGCCAGCTCGCCGCACAGCGCGCTGCCTCGCTCAATGAGGTCACCAAGCGCTGCCTGCGCTGGCGCGACTCCGCCGCCGAGGTGGCACACGAGATCGCCGTACAACTGGAGCTCCATCCCGATGTGCTCGAGGAGGCGCGGCGCATGCTGCAGCGCAGCCTCGACGTGACGCTCGTACGCATGTGCGAGTCCTTCGAGGGCGAGCGCCAGCGCTCAAACGAGGAGCTCACACGCCGCCAGGAGGAGCTGGCGTTCCTGGCCACCCACGACCCGCTCACGGGGCTCCCCAACCGCACATTGATCCTCGACCGCGTCGAGCAGATGCTGGTGCGCGCCCGCCGCAACCCCGCGCCCGTGGCCGTGCTGTTCGTGGACCTCGACAACTTCAAGCACATCAACGACACCCTCGGCCACGGCGCCGGCGATCGCCTGTTGCAGGCCGTTGCGGCACGCCTGGAGAGCGCCATCCGCGACACCGACGCCCTGGGGCGCCTGGGTGGAGACGAGTTTGTCGTGATCGCCGAGGGCATGTCGCTCGCCGCCGGCCCCGAGCTGATCGCCGAGCGTCTGCTGGAAGCGCTCAAGCAGCCCTTCAAGCTCGATGACTCCCCCGAAGAGGCGCGCCTCACGGTGACCGCCAGCGTGGGCATCGCCGCCGGCGACCGCAGCTCCGCCGAAGAGCTCCTGCGCGACGCCGACATCGCCATGTATCGCGCCAAGTGGGACGGCAAGAACCGCTACGTGCTGTTCGAGAGCGGCATGGAGGATGACGTGCAGAGCCGCATGGAGCTCGAGATGGACCTGCGCGAGGCACTCGCCGAGGAGCAGTTCTACCTCGAATACCAGCCCACCTTTGCACTGCAAGACATGAGCCCCACGGGCGTAGAGGCACTGATCCGCTGGCGGCACCCCGTGCGCGGCGTCATCCAGCCCAACGACTTCATCCCGCTGCTGGAGGAGACCGGGATGATCGTTGAAATCGGTCAGTGGGTGCTGATGGAGGCCTGCCGCCAGGCCGCCGAGTGGCGCGAGGCCGGCTACCCCATCGGCATGTCCGTCAATGCCTCCGCCAAGCAGCTCGACACCGACGAGTTCGTGGAGAACGTGCACACTGCGCTGCAACAAAGCGGCCTCGATCCGGCCGCGCTGACGATCGAGATCACCGAGACCACGCTGATGCGCAACGCCGAGGAGACCGCGCAGCGCCTCGCCGCGGTCAAGGAGCTGGGCGTGCGCATCGCCATCGATGACTTCGGCACCGGCTACTCATCGTTGGCACACCTGCAGAAGTTCCCCGTCGACGCGCTGAAGATCGACCGCACTTTCATCGCTCGCCTCACACAGGACCCCGAGGGCGAGACGCTCATCCGCACCCTGGTGCAGCTCGGCAAGGCCCTCTCGATCGAGACCCTCGCCGAGGGCATCGAGCAGACTCAGGAGTTGGCGCTGCTGCAGGACGAGCGCTGCGACAGCGGGCAGGGTTTCCTCTTCGCACGGCCTCTCGACGCGGGCGCGATCGAGGGCTTCTTCGCGCAGTGGCTGAGCGAGAAAGAGCAGTCGGAGACATTTTTGGGCGCACAGGGCTCGCGGCCGTTGGTCTGAACGCCTGCCGTTCTATCCTGAACAGTAGACCCATTCAGACATAAATCCCCCAAATTGCGGGAAATTACTGCGACGATTCGGCTCTATCGAGCACCTGCGCCGGTAGATTGCGCGCGGGATGACGTTTGGCTCACACGACCCGGCTCGGTCAAGATCAAGACCCGACCCGGCTCTCGGGTCGTGCAGAAAACGATCTCGGATCGGGGAGTGACCTTGGGTAGCAACCAGTCGGCAACCGAGCCTTCCACATGGTGGGTCGCCAGTGGCGGCGTGCTCGCGGGCTGCCTCTTGAGCGTCCTCATCGAGCGCCGCAGCGCGCTCGCACTCACGCGCGAACGCCGCCGCGTGGCAGCGGACATCCACGACCTCGTCATGCAGGACCTCTCGCTGGCCCTGGCCAACGCGCGCACGCTCGCGCACGAACACTCCGGGCCGCGGGCGAGTCTCGTTGTGGGCGCCGGCGAGCGGGCGCTGGCGGGTGCTCGCGTGCTCGTCAGCGGCCTCGCCGAGGGGCCGGCGCGCGAGCGCGAGCCGATCGTGCGCGCCATTCAAAGCAGTGCCCAGGCGGCCGCGCGCAGCACTCCGCTGATCTTCAACGTCGCTGATGTGCCCAGATCGGCGCGGCCGGATCGGCCCACGCGCGACGCCCTCGTGCACATCGCCCGCGAGGCCGTCAGGAACGCCGCCAAGCACGCCCAGCCCAACGCCATCGAAGTGACCCTGCAGTACACCGGGAGCTGGCACTTGCGAGTGCGCGACGAGGGCAACGGCTTTGATCCTGTTGCTGGCGCCAGCAGCTTTGGGCTCACCAGCATGCGCGCGCACGCACACGCGCTCGGTGGCGTGCTGCATGTCTCAAGCGCCGCCGAGGAGGGCACCACGGTGGAGGTCATGCTGCCGTGAGCTCCAATCAGCCCACGGTGGTGCTCGCCGACGACCACCCCGCTATTCGTCTCGGCGTGCGCATGGCCCTGCTCGCCGATGGCCTACGCGTCCTCGCCGAGGCCTCCGACTGCGACGGAGCCATCAAAGCGGTTCTGCGCGAGCGCCCCGACGTCTGCCTGCTCGACATCTTCATGCCCGGTGGCGGCATCCAGGCAGCAGCCGCCGTCGCAGCGCTTGCCCCTGCGACGGCCGTCGTCATGCTCACTGTCTCACAGGACACCGAACATCTCTTGGGCGCCCTGCGCGCAGGCGCTGTGGGCTATCTGCCCAAGGACATGCCTCCCGATCGACTGCCCGCGGCGCTGCGCGGGGTGCTCGCCGGCGAGACCGCCCTGCCGCGCGCGCTCGTAGGACCGGTGCTGGGCAAACTGCGCGAGCTCCCCGGCGGCTCGGGCGAAGCTCGGCATATGGCCGGCCTGGGGCTGACCGAAAGGGAGGATGAGATCATGCGCCTGCTGCGCTCGGGTTTAGGCACGGCCGACATCGGCCGCACGCTCTCGCTCTCGCCCGTCACAGTGCGCCGCCACATCTCGACCGCCGTCGCCAAGCTCGGTGTAGCCAACCGCAGCGAGGCCATCCGCGTGCTCACTCCATCGGCGTGAACGGCCAGCTGGCTTCAGAGGAGGCCCACGCACACGACACGAGTGCCCAACCAGCCTCAGACAAGGCCCACGCGCACCGCGTGGACAGCAGCCTGCACGCGGCTGCGCACCCCCAGCTTCTCGAAGATGCTCCTCACGTACTGCTTCACGGTGTGGGGGCTGATCGACAGCTCCCGACCGATCGCCCCATTGTCGGCGCCATCGGCCATCAGCCGCAGCACCGCCTGCTCGCGCGGCGTCAGCGAGCGACGATCGTTCTCGCCCCTCGCGCCCGCGCGAACGTGCGTGCGCAGCGCGCCAGCCAAGGCGCTGGAGATGATGATCTGACCTTCCGCCGCTTGACGCACGCCGATTGCAAGTTGGTCCACCGATGTGTCCTTCAGCAGATAGCCGCGCGCCCCGGCGGCCACGGCATCAAGCACATCCGCGCGCTCCGCCGAGACCGTGACCACGACCGTGCAGAGGTCGGGATCGGAGCTGGCCAGGCTGCGCAGGGCCTGGAGTCCGGACGCGCTGCCCATGCGCAGGTCGATGACAAGCACGTCGGGTGCCAGCTCTCGCACCAACGCCACCGCCTCGTGGCCGTTGGCTCCCTCGCCCACCACCACCATGCCATCAGCTTCCAGCAACCCCCGCAGCCCTTGGCGGAAGAGCTGGTGATCGTCGACCAGCACGACTCTCAGTGGATCCCCGAAGTTGCCCACGACCTCAAGATAATCGGACGTAGTGGACTATGGCAAGCGTTTACTGCGACTGACCTATGGGCATATTCGGATCAGTGAGGAAATGTTTCCGTCTTTTGTGGGTGCTCTTGGGGCTGTTCCTGTGCGCCTCCGCACAGGGCTCCGCGGGGCCCGCTCACAGTCCCCACCATCGGCTCACCCAGATACGCGCCCAGCGCCATCGGCGCATCCAGCGGCACACTCAGCGCCGTCAGCGCACCCAGCAGCACACCCAGCGCCGTCAGCGCACCCAGCAGCACACTCAGCGCCATCGACACCACGCGAGGCACCACAGGCGTCACAGAGTGCTTCTGCCCATCCACCCAGCCCCGCCGCGCAGCGCCTCTGCACCCAACAGCTCAGCCACAGTTCCTGCCGAGGGCTCAAGCGCACCGACGCTGCCCACTATCCCCGTCGATCCCGTCCTGCCCGTCGAACCGGAAGCGCCGATGCAGCCGCCTCCTCCACCACCCCCTCCACCGCCGCCGCCTCCTCCTCCACCTCCACCGCCGCCCCCTCCGCCGCCCTCGCCGAAATGCACGGTGGAAGTCGCCGACATCGCTGAAGTCGAAGCCGCAGTCAGCCACGAAGGCTCAGAACCAGGGACAGAACCAGAACCGGGAGGGCAGCCAGAACCTGGCTCAGCCGAAGGCGCCGCCGTCGTCTGCCTGCCCGCCGGCGCCTACGGGC
>DATBPO010000107.1:0-1874 GCA_036561265.1 Solirubrobacteraceae bacterium
GCTCTGAGCGAAGCATGTCGCGCCGCGAGACGACGAGGTACATGGAGCCCGCGATCAGCAGGGCGATGAGGGCGACGAACGGCACGCCGAGCGTGGCGCCGCCAAAGGCATGGATCGAGCTGAGGATCCCGCTGCGCACCAGGAACGTGCCCATGATCGCCAGCGTGCCCGTGGCGAGTACGAGCGACACGTTCCACACCTTCAGCATCCCGCGCTTCTCCTGGATCATCAGCGAGTGCAGGAACGCCGTGCCGGTCAGCCACGGCATCAGCGAGGCGTTCTCGACGGCGTCCCACCCCCAATAGCCGCCCCACCCGAGCTCGGCGTAGGACCAGCGCGCTCCGAGCAGGATGCCGACCCCGAGGAACAGCCACGCGGCGAACGCGAAGCGGCGGATCGCTCTGATCCAGTCGGCGTCGACCCTCCGCGCGAGCAGCGCCCCCATGCCGAAGGCCAGCGGGATCGTGCACAGCGTGTACCCCGAGTAGAGCATCGGGGGGTGGATCATCATCGTCGGGAAGCGCAGCAGCGGATCAAGCCCCGCCCCTTCCGCCGGTGCGGGGTGCGTCGTGGCGAAGGGGTTCGCGTAGAACAGCATCAGCCCGACGAAGAAGCCTCCGAAGCCAAGCAGGATCGCGGTCGCATATGAGGCGATGTCGCGCATGCGCTTGCGCGTGAGGAACAGCGCGAGGCTCGACCACAGAGACAGGAGCCAGGCCCACAGCAGCAGCGAGCCTTCCTGAGAGGCCCAAACGGCCGAGGCCCGGTAGGCGGCGGGGGTCGTGCGGCTCGAGGTGTCCGCCACGGTGTTGAAGGCGAAGTCGTTGCGCAGGAAGGCGATCTCCAGCACGGCGAAGGCAACCGTCAGGAGAAGCGCGAGCGCGTACACCGAGCGCCGTCCGGAGGCCGAGAACTCGATGCGGCCGCTGCGCGCCCCGTACAGCGAGGCCCAGATGCCATACGCGCACACCGCGAGCGCAAGCAGCAGGCACGCACGCCCCAGACCGGCCATCAGCGGCTAGCGTCCGGGCGGGCGGTTTGGCACGGCGAGCGCCACACTCAGTAGTTCTGCCTCTCGCCGGCGGGAGCCGTCTTGTACTTCGAGGGACACTTGGTGATGAGCGAGTTGCGTTCGCCAACGTAGCCGTCGCCCTGCTTCGCGACCGTGACGATCACCTCCCGTCCATCGCGGAAAGGATCGGGCACAGTGCCCGTGTAGGCCACTGGGATCGCGGTGCCGCCGGTTCGATCCTCCACGCTGAAGTCGAGCACGCCCCCTTCGCGACGGACCGATCCCTGGACGACCGTCCCGGTGAGCTGATAGCTGCGGCCGGCCTGGGCCTGGCGGACCAGCTGGCTCGGTGTGAGGGCCGGGCTCGCGGCGCTGAAACTGGTGTAGATGAGCGCGCTCGCCAGCACGACGGCCGCACTCAGCGCCACAACCAGGCGCACCATTCGCTTGCGCGCAGGGTTCACGCCCCGAAGTATCTCAGACCCCTTTTCTCGTCGCGGCGGGAGGAGGCGCCGCCTCCGGCGCCGGCCGGGTGGACGATCGGGCGAGGAAATCTTGCGTTTACAGCGAAAAAACCTTTGGCGCGAGTGTGAAACCTTTTGCCGCCGATGCTGTTTAGAGATAGGTCATGAGGCCGAGCCTCCCACACCCCCTCGCCGAGCGGCGCCACGCGCGCCGCAGCAGCCGCGTGCGGCAGATCGGGCGCGCACGAACGCCTCACCGGGCTGCTGAGCCCGCCGTCGCCGATCCCGCGGTGCTGCGCGTGCGCGAGGCCGGCGGCCCCGTGGATCGAGCCTGCTACGGCTGCGAGTGCGGCTATCTCTTCGTCGCAGCGGTCTCCACGACCGTGCAGTGCCCGCAC